>DAOVEE010000002.1 GCA_030669135.1 Candidatus Bathyarchaeota archaeon
GCAAGAGACCTATATGTACATTTCCGCTCCCCGTATGATGCTATCAACTCATGTAGTGTTGCCAGAGGCTGTAAAGGAGTGGATCACGCGCTTCTCCCTTTTGAGTGAGGTCATCCATCAGAGGCCCCGCCGTCGTCGGCCGCAACTGCGTCATCGGCCCCTACACGAGCATCGGAGACGGCTCAACGATAGAGAACTCGGAGATCCAGAACAGCATAATCATGGAAGACGCATCAATAGAATGCGACGAACTGATAACGGACAGCATAATAGGACGAAACGCAGTGATCACCAAAAACAACGAACTCCCCAAAGGCAAGAGACTCATAATCGGCGACCAATCAAAGATAACAATATGACAAGGATACCGCCCAAGCTATACGACAAGATAAAGAAATCCATGCCCCTACCATACGTAGACCTACTCGTCACCCAAAAGGGCAACCAGAAACCCCTAGAGGTTCAGCAACATTCAAAACAAAAGATTTACCTGATCATCGCAGCCTCGGTTATGGTGCTACTGATTGTTGGAATCCTTCTTAGACGAAAATAACTCATATAACGCATCTACGACACTTTTTATGCCTTTTCGCAGGTAAGTTTCGAGTGTCCGAATCGCCAACCAATCTCAAATAGTAATAACAATGTTTTAATAGTATTTTATATTAGAAAGTACTAGTGATGCCGCGCCGTTGTCCTATGAAACCAAGGTGACGAGGCAGGGTCAGACGACCATACCGAAGCCCATCCGGGACAGATACGGAATCCAAGAGGGCGACGAGGTCATCTACATCGACATGGGAGACCACATAGCGGTCATACCCGTGCCCAAACACCCGCTGAAGATCCTGGAAGCCCTTAACGTGGATACGAAGGAATCCGTGCACGAGATGAGAGAGGAGGCGAGAGAGACGGCCAAGAGGCTGGTGGAAGAGAAGCACGGAAGGTGATACCCATCCTCATCGAATCAGATCTCCTCCTGGCATACATCAAGAAAAGCGACTGGCTGAAACCCACAGCCATGAAGATCCTGAACAGGGTCGCCTCAGGCGACATCCCCGACACCTACGCCTCCACAGCCACGCTCCAGGAGATCATCTTCTGGTTCTTCAACAGAAACATGCATAGAGAACTAGTCCAGGCCACGAACGCCATAACCCACATGAGAAACATGAGATGGATCGACCTATCCCCAGAGATATGCCTCACCGCATCCATGCTCATCAAAGAATACGAGATAAACCCCTTCGATGCATACCACGCCGCCACAGCCGTATCCGAAGACAAAACAATACTGAGCACAGAGCACGTATACGACAGAATCAAGGGAATCAGAAGAATAGACCCCGAAATCTACGCAAAACAACTGTGACTCCACCACCTCTATCCACAATGTTTCTTAAAACCAAGCCACGGAAACAGGCACAAAAACACATTTCATCCACAAGTACCTACAGCAGACACAGAGATGAGAACCTACCTCTCCACCAAACGAGAACGCGAGGCACTCTACGACTGGATCGGCGGCAGAGTACACAGAGACCAGGACACATCGCCCCCACCCTCCTCAACAGAACGACCAAAAACAAGCAACAGCTCACCCACGACATAAGCCTCCTCCTCCTAGCCCCAAGAAAACTAGCCACACGCCGCCTACACAACCCCCGAAACCCATACAATAACAGAGGGCGTCGGGAACACACTCGCCTCAAAGGTCCTCGGCTTCCCGGAGACACGTGACGTCCTAGGCACAACCTGGATGCTTAAAGCTCAACAAGCCGAAGCCTTAATCAGAACCAAGATATCAAACCAGTACGGCTTCTACCTGGATTGGCCGATTCAATCATGGATCAACTCAACCAACCCCGGGTACATCGAAGTCGAGGGCCTGGAATGGGAAACACCGGACAGATACCCGCAAGAGATCACACAAGCTGGATACGATGCATGGAAAGAGAACCACCAAAACATGCAGGAGTGGAAGAAAAGGAACCTGATGTTAAGAGACATGATAGAAGCCATAGCAACCCATATCCAATTCAATAAATCAACCTGATCTAAATGATCTTCTCATACGAGAGGGTCATGGTGGGACGCCTCCTCCACAACCTCCAAAACTACGCAAGAATAGTAGGGGGCTACACACCAGAATGCACCAAACGCGGAATCAAACTCTTCAAACACATAATGAAGGCGGAACTCCTGCCCACGGACAGCCTCACAGCCGAGGTCGCCAAGGTCACAGAGAACACGTACAGGGACGTCAACATAGCCTTCGCCAACGAGGTGGCTATCATCTGTGAATCTCTCGGTGTCAACGTTCACGAGATACGCCGGTTCGTCAACAGCCTCCCAAACGACCCATCCAACCCAGCCGCCAACCCCTACCGCAACATGCATATACCCGGAGCAGGCGTCGGAGGCCACTGCCTCCCCAAGGACCCCTGGCTCCTCAAGTACGGCCTCGACGCCTACGGGACGACGAAGTTCACCCCCAATATCATAGTAGAGAGCAGACGCCTCAATGACAGCATGCCCCTCCACATGAAGGAACTCATAAAAGAAGCACTCAAAGAGAAAGGGAAATCCCTGAAGGAATCCCGATTAGCTATCCTAGGATTCGCCTTCCTAGAGAACTCCGACGACCCCCGAAACACACCAGCTCTCCCCCTCTACAACCTGCTGAAGAAGTCATGCAGAGACGTAGTGATCCACGACCCCTACATCAGCGAGCACGAAGGTGTTGAAATCGCAGTAGACCTCGATGAAGCCCTAAGGGGAAAGGACTGCCTCGTCCTCGTCACCCGCCACAACCAGTACCTAGACCTGCCACTCGGCAAACTGAAAAGACTCCTACGCACCCCCGTCATCGTCGACGGAAGAAACGTGTTCAACAGGGACGAATGTAAGAACGCAGGTTTCGCTTTCAGAGGAGTAGGAATCCCCAAATAGGCTAAAAACCACAATAACCCATAGAACCACGATTAATATATCCAGACAAAAGAAATAACCATACAAACAAAAAAACAAACAAGAACCCCCAAAAGTCAGTGACCCCTTCTACACGACTAAGCTTATTACCCTATAAACACTCCCAGCTAACCATAAACCAGGGAGAAAACGAGATGGATAAACTTGCACTCCACGGCGGAGAGCCCGCTTCACCCCACAAGATACCTATAGCCAAACCCCTGTTCGACGAGAAGACCATAAAGGATGTCGCCGATGTCCTACGATCAGGATACATCAGGCAGGGCCCCAAGACAAGGGAGCTGGAGGAGCGATTCAAGGAAAAGACCGGAGCAGGATACTGCTACGCCGTCAGTTCGGGGACCGCCGCCCTCCACATCGCGTACCTCTCCACCCTCAAGCCTGGAGACGAGGTCATAGCCCCCTCCTTCACCTTCTTCGCCACGGTGAGCACCGTCATCTACGCCAAAGGCAGACCCGTCTTCGCCGACATAGACCCCGACACATTCACCATAGACCCCGAGGACGTCAAGGAGAAGATCACCCCCAGGACGAGGGCAATCGCCCCGGTCCACCTCTTCGGCAACGCCGCCGACATGAAAACCCTCAACGACCTCGCAGAGGACCACGGCCTCCTCATAATCAACGACTCCGCCCAGGCCCACGGGACAGAAGTCGACGGCAGGGACATAGGCTCATACGACACCATCAACTGCTACAGCTTCTACCCCACCAAGAGCATGACCACCGGCGAGGGCGGCATAGTCACCACAAACGACCCCGAGCTCCACAGGCTCGGATGCCTCATCAGGAGCCACGGCGACGACGCCAGATACCACCACGTCATGCTCGGCCTCAACTACAGGATGACCGACATCGCCGCCGCCATAGGCCTCAACCAGCTCAAAGACCTAGACGAACACCTCAGGGAGAGACGGAGAAACGGAAAAACCCTCCGGGAGGCGCTGTCCAAGATCGACGGTCTCCACCCCCAAAAGATCACCGAGGGAGTGAACCCCTCATACAGCTACTTCTCCCTCGTGATGGACCCCGACAGGTACAGGTGCACCAGGGACGAGTTCATGGAGGCCCTGGAGGCCGAGAACATCAGCTGCGCCGTCCACTACCCCATACTCCTCACCAAGCAGCCCGCCATCACCAGCCTCATGAAGCCCCAGGAGACACCAGTATCAGAAGCCATCTCAGAGCGGATATTCTCCCTACCCATGCACCCGGAACTCACAGAGGAAGACCTGAAAAACATAGTAAAAGGCGTGGAAAAGGTGGCCTCACACCACCACGTCTAGGACTCTTCCCACTTCCCCTTCTTCTCAAGGTACTCGTCTAGGCTGTACCTCACCCGAGCAGGGTTACCGAACACCACCGTCTCCGGAGGCACATCCCTCGTCACTACGGCCCCCATCCCCACTATTGCCTTAGCGCCCACACGAACACCCGCCTTCAGCATCGCACCCGCGCAGACCACCGCCCCGTCCTCCACGGTCACACCCACCATCCTCGGCGACATAGGGTAAGGGTCGTTCGTGAACACCACACCAGGCCCCACGAAGACGTCATCCCCAATCACAGTCAAAGGAGGAATATACGAAGACCCCTCAATCTTACACCTGCTGCCGATCTTCACACCATAATCAACGTGCACCAGGGAGCCGATCTTCGTGCCATCCCCTATCTCAGTATCGTCGCCGATGTACGTAAAATGCCAGATCCTCACATCCTTCCCGATCCTTACGTTCCGACCCATATGCCTCAAAACCTCCGACATATTCCCACCATAATTATACCTCAAACATCTAAAACTAAAAGACCTTCTCAAGGCTCATCCAACCAAAACGATGATGATGAAAAATACCCCCTCCCCCCTCAAATCATACACATACAAACACACACGCATAACAACGTCAACATAGGCCTGGGCACCATCTGAAACCGCTCAAAGATCAGCCCAAACACGTTCATCGACCCATACACCAACAATGATCCCGGAAAAGATCTCTGGTTCACACCTGAAGGGAGAATCTATAGGAACGAGTCGCTCGAGGAAGCAGTGAAACGCGTGTTATCCATGGAAACAGAGTTACAACCCATAAACATCACCCAGATATCAACCATGTCCCACATATGGCCCGAAGCACACACCGTAACCACCTACTACAAAGTCGAAGTAAACACAGACGAAGTGAAACTAGACAAACAGCACCGCGAATACAGATGGATCAACACCATGGAGGACGATCTACACCCCTACCTAGTCGAAATGATCGAGAACACAGGCCTATTCAGAGAATAATCAATCATAAAGCTCAATCGACCACCATTTTGTCAATCTAGCGTGAAAGCCCGAGCGGGATGTGCCTCCTCCCGCCACAGCTGATTCCATGAATACAAAGAATAATGGCTGTTCTTTGCCCTGGTTCCTAAGGGCGTTTCCAGATCTAATATGGTAAGGTTTAATACCACCAGAATAATAACACTATAGCGGTAATACGAGTTGAGTCACACCGAGACGGTCACCGGCAAGATACCAGCCGAGCACAAGATGATACTCCAGGAACACCAGGTAAACATCAGCAAACTAATCCGAGAAGCCGTAGAAAAGGAAGTACAAAGACTCAAGGAACAGGAACAACGAAAAGCCCTCAACGCGGCAAGCAGACTGCTCCAAAAAATACCCGACCAAACAATAATAGACTCCATACGAGAAACCCGGGACAGACGATGACCACCCATATAATAGACGCCAGCAGCCTACTCCTATTAATAAAAGTGTATGGAGACCAGGCAGCAGAGACACTGAAAACAAGCAGCACCATACCCCTCATCTACTACGAGGTAGGAAACGCCCTGAGAACCAGCGCCCACATCCTCCACCACATCACACCGGAGGAAGCCGAGGAAACCCTTGGAAACATTCACACAGGCCTAGAACTCATGAAACTCATCCGACAAGAAAACACCCAGGACTCGAAACACATACTCAGAAACAGCCTCACCCATAACCTGACTTACTACGACTCGGCCTACCTCACAGCCGCAGACAAACACAGGGCCACCCTCATTACCGAGGATAAACGACTAGCAGAAGCAGCGAAAAAAGCAAACATACCCACCGTCGACACAGATACGCTAATAACGACGACATAACCCAGACACGCAAAGAAATTTTTCTCGCTTATCACAGGCCACCCGTGATAAGCAAACCCGCGGCAAAGGCGAGACCACGGTCTAATAGCTCCTCGACAGCGACATGCTCAACCGTCGCCACCTCCTATCAACTCGAAGTAGACTCAGACAAAGTGAAACTAGACGAACAGCACCGCAGCCACAGATGGATCAAACCATGGAGGACGATCTACACCCCTACCTAGCTGAAATGATTGAAAACACGGGTCTCTTCAGATAAGTAATCAGCTTCCCCACCAGTCTCCTGTCTCTTATTATTCAACCAAGAAATGCATGCATGACCCAAATAATCGACGATTATATCGGCAAGATAGTTCACAGCCAAGATAACCGTGTCAACACAATATTTCCTGAGACTCCTCAACGTCTAGTCTATGAGAGGCACGTTACCCAACGGAAAAAGAATCTTAGGCCTAGCCAAGCTAAGAGGCCTCAGCCTAGTAGCCAGACCCTCGGCAAGAATCAACGCCTTCAAAACAACAGAATCTACTAATATGAATTGAAAAATGATTTCTTTTGCTCACCGCCTATCGAGACAAACTAAGAAAAAACAAAATTTAAAATTTTTGTGATTTCTTAGTTGAAGCATGGGCTGGCTCGATTCCTCATTAAAGGAGTATCCAAGTGAGGCGTCGGATTAATGCACTAATTATTACACTGAGATACCACTGAGGAATTCCCTAACTCTTTGATACGAGTCTTCTCTCGCATCCTCCGAGCCGATGAACCTCGACACAGCGCTTGGACCCTGAGAAGTCCGCGTAGAAAAAGAATCTTTAATCTCATGGTACGATTCTACGACTGTCTCCTCTAAACCGGCGTCCCTCACCTCGTTCATGAATGCATCTGAGGCCTGTCTGGGTCCACCCCCACAGAACCCAGCCACACTGTAGATGTCATAGCTATCCTTATCCTTCAACCTGTAAAGGGCGAGACCCTTCATCGTCAGCGAGGCAACAACGTTAGCGCAATGAAACCTCGCAGAGGCCTCACCGTCACTGGGCATCACAGCCCTCAGATCAACCTCGAAGTTATGCCTGAAAACTATACTGCAACCCTCAATAATACACGCTTTAAGATCTCTCTGAACCGAAACCAACCAATCGTCAGGAAGAGCCTCAGCGCTTTCGGGCTCAGTCAAAAAATCCACCTCGATCCTATGTTTGAGGCCGCTCCTAGAGGAAACCACTTCTCTCTCAAAACGAAAAACGCTTCCCGTAGCCTTGTAACCCAGCCTCTCTAAGACCCGCTTAATGTTCTCATAGCGCTCAACAACGATGGGCTTCAAAACAAGATCGATATCAATCGAGCCACAGTGGTCAAAATAATCCTTCACCAGAAAATACGGAGCCCACCCACCGGCGAGAACCATATCACCGCGATACTGACTAAGAGCCCTGCTCAACTCAACTAAGGCACCTTTTGAAGTCTCGGTCATATCACGATCATACATTCCGGGCTACCTCTTTCTCACTCCGCCACTCTTTGAGCATCAACTCCAAGACCCTCGAAGCGGCTTCCTCCCCCCTCGCTGGATAATTGTAGAGATCAACATAAAGCTGTACGTTTGAGACAATCTTAACGCCTCGGGCCACATGCACACCATAAAAGACGCCTTCATCATAGGGCACAATAAATTTGACGTTTCCCCCTCTCGGCGTAGGATTCAGGTCCAGCTCCTCCGCAAGCTTCGGGGCCAAGTCCTCGGAAGAAATGTAAAGAGGTACATCAATAGGCCGCACATAAGGAGCCACAAGCCAAGCAGCCGCCAAACCTGAGAGAGCGTACTCTTGATCCAAGTCAGCGAGCACATCTAGGAATCGGTCTATCTCCTTCTCAAAGGTGAAGTAATCCAGAAACCTGTTCACACGATCATATTCATGGTAAGACGCCCATCTTCTCAACAATCTCATGGGATCCACTACAACGATCCTATTCCTCTCATCTCTGACGAGATAACCGGACGTGATCATCGTGTTACAGACGTAGTGCGCTAGCCCAACCGAAACTTCAGCCTCTGCCGCGAGCTCCCTTTCATTCCAGTCTCTGCCAATATCAATTAAAAGCACTCGTAAAATCCTTGAAGATTTAGGAGCAAAGATGTTTCTGACTGATGACATTAGGCCTCCGCACCAATGTTTTGCTCAATGAACTATATAAACGCTCAATTATATTGAGCATATGGTCGTTCAACCACATATATAAACGCTCAACATCATTGAGCAAAACCCTCCTCAAAACTAGGGACATCACCAAGGCTACGACCACAGACAGCCGTCATATACGAAAAAACTGGCGAAGACACCCTAATAATAACCATAATATATAGCAGCACCTTGAAGAATGTAGTTGAGAGACGAAGGTGGAGTGGGCGCTGGATCCCATAATACGATACGACTCTAGAGCCGACATACTCTCGGTGAAACTCAGGGAAGGAGAGATCGCGGACGAAAAACTCCTCGACAGCGACGTGCTCATGGGCCTAGACCAATCAGGGGAGCTCGTCGCCCTAGAGATATGGGGCGCCTCGAAGAGAGGCCTCTACAAGACCCTCGTCGATCTAGCGACGGAAAAAAGAGACCTGGTGGACACACTTCTCGATAGACCGGCAGCAAAACCCGCATAAACCTCACCGATGAGCGCACTACAGAAGAGAACTCGAACAGGCACCATCGCCATCATAGAACAAGGCAACACCAGCATACACCCCCCAAGAGGGTGCCCAAATTCATAACCCCACGTAACTTGAAGAAACAAGGTGAACTCGTGAAAAGCAAACCCGGAGACGGCAGCTAAAAATAACTAAAAGTCCAAGAAAACGCCTAAAATAAGTGAAGAGGCTAGGCCAGAAAACCGCTTAAACGCGCCTATATCGGTAAATAGCTGTATCTAACGCTTAATTGATACATCTGTTACCAGAAAAAACGCTTATCGTAAGTAACCAACGATAAGGGAAACACCAAGTCGTCGACTCACGTAACGTGTAGGTAGACCAAAGAATCCAGAAACCCCCCAGAACAGAGGTCGCAGACAGTCATCCAAGCCATACACACAGCACAAGTCATCCAAAACCACAACTGGAAACAGGGCTATAACAAGTAGACATCAAACAAATCGCCACAATGAGCCACTTCTGGCCCAAAGCACACACCGTGACCACCTACTATAAAGTCGAAGTGAACTCAGACAAATCGCAACGCGGTAGGCCCCTATTTAGGATGACCCGAGATCAGTCTCTTTATCTCGGATAGGTGTCCGGCGACCTCGGCGCCGAGGCCCGTCAGGGAGTACCTCGTCTGCACGGATCTCGTGTCCACGGCCTCTCTATCGACGAGCCCCTCCTCCTGCAGCTACCTCAAAACGAGCGCCAAGGTGCCTCTACTCCGCGTCACCTCCTCGATCAGCTCGGAGTAACTGCCGTCGCAAAATCGAGATCATTTATATAACACGAACCACCCTGATGGGTGTGGGAAATGGGTGTGGGTGAAACAGCGAGCATAGATGAAAGAGGAAGAATAACCATCCCATCAGAGATCAGAAAGACCATAGGAAAAAAAGAATTCAAGGTAGAGCTTCTAGACAAAGACACGATAATCCTCAAAGCAGTCGAAACCCGGGACGACCAAATAAAAAAAATCATGAACATCAAACTAACCGGCGACCCGGAGAAAGCCCTAACCGATTTCTCGACCGCCAAGGACAGGTACGGCGGCAGACACGTTGAGGATCCTTGACGCAGACATATTCGCCTACGCGCTCTACGACGAAAGCCCAGCCCACCCCTACGCCTGGGAGTTCGTAGAAAGGTGCCTAAGCGGAGGCCTCCCACTAAGCGTCACTCCTACAACGATCCTCGAGACCTACAACACACTATACTGGTACTACAGGGTAAGGCCCCTGAAAAGCCTCCTCGAGAAGCTTACATTAACCGTAGAAGAACTACAGGTAGTCGAAACATCGATCAACGGCCTTAAAATAGCCGCGGCAGAAAACATCCCCCTCGGCGACGGCCTGTTGATCGCCACGGCGCTACAAAACAACATACCCGTCATCGTCTCAAACGATAAACACATAATCAACAGAGCCTCAAAGTACGGCTTAATCACCGAAAACCCTGTACCCGAAGAAACTAGAAAAGATCTCTCCGAGTGGAACCCCATCCTTTGACCCCTCAACGTATAGTCGATGAGAGGCACGTCAGCCAACGGGAAAGAATCTCAGGCCTAGCCAAGCTAAACGGCCTAAGCCATGTAGCGGAAAGGATACACAGGAATAAACCAACCATGCCAGCTCCAAGAGGAGAACAAGGAGAGAACACGAAGACAAGGATACATGGAATAACCGAGATCCCGGAGACTGATTCCTGCAGGTTCAAACCCTCTCACGGAATTTCTATGAGCCCATTCCCCCCAACAAAACAGATGGGTAAATATATATGTGGCCACACCATTATTTGGGTAATTGGTGTAGTGGGTTGACCGAGACAACATACCATGAAAAGAAGCTCTACATCCCGGCGGAGATACGAGAAAAACTGGGCCTAAAGCCCGGCGAAAAGCTCAACGTGGCCATAATAGATCGGAGGAGCTTCAAGGTCGAGCTGCAGAGGAAACTCCCCGAGGAGGAGCTCATAGAGGCCCTGGAAACCCCTCCCGAGATAGGCGTGCCCGACGCACTGACCCGAAGGGAGATCTATGAAGACATCCGTTGACGGCATAGAACTCTCGGAGAGCACCCACCCAAGAAAGAAGATACTCATAGACACCATGATCCTATGCTACGCCCACGACCGCCTCAGCCCCCACAACCCCAGGGCCTCCCTCATCATGAAAGCCGCGATAAACGGCAACATCGATGCACACCTATCGTATCAAAACCTCGCCGAGTTCTACTCCGTGATCACGGGGAGACGCGTCGAGCGGCCAATCGCCCCCGCCCAAGCCTCGAGGCTGAGCAGACTCTACGAAGAATGCGTCGATATCAAGATCCTGCTACCGACCGAGGAGGCCTACAGAGAAGCCCTGAACACCGCCGAGGACCGGCAAGTCACAGGCGGCGACATATTCGACTGCATACTCGCATACACCGTTAGAGGAAAAGTGGATACGATCTGGACAGATAACACAAAACACTTCACAGCTTACTCCTTCCTAAAAGCGGAAAACCCCTTGAAATGGGAGTGGAAAGAAACAGAGGATTAAAAGGACCGGGTCGATGAAATCAAGGTCAAAGCCATCGAATAACGGCGATATCGGAAGGCCCTCGCCGACAGCCCCACAGGCCAGAACGCCACCACCCTCAACCACAACAACCAACACCTAACGCCTCCAAGCAGCCGCCCAAGCCATACACACGGCACAAGCCATCTAAAACCACAACTGGAACATCAAAACAAAAAACCACAAGTAACAACCACAGAAACAAAAAACACAAACCCGGCGCCTCCCAAAGAAGACACTCTAAAAAGATCAATAAACCTTAGGCGCCTGCACAGGCATCGCGTCGTGGTCGCCCCAAGCGACGAGAACCCTCCCGGGCTCGACACTTGTCAACTCCCTCACCCGATCCACCTCACCGAAGGGATCCAGGTACACGTTCAACACAACCCTGCTGTTCAGGAAGCCGTTAAGCCTCAACGCGTCTATGAACCACGCCCCCTCCATGACCATGACATTCACCACGTTGACCCCCGCCTCATCGAAGCACCTCACCGCCTCCCCAACAAGCATGCACGCCACATCCACCCTACCAGGCACCGCGACGAGATCCAGCACATACCCCACCGGGTACTCCTCCCTGAACCGGTTAACCCTGAACACACAATAGCCGAGAAGCACACCCCCCTCGTATGCCTTCCTGATCTGGAACCCGCCCACCCTGGAGTCACAGTACCTCCAGTTCAGGTAACCCGAGTCCCTCTTAAGCATGAAACCATAGTACTGAGAGACCCGCCCCCACAGCGCCTCGACCTCCACGCCGAACCCGGTGTCCTCGACGACCGACACACACCCCCGGCTGACCCTGGGACCCAGAGAGTTCCTGACACTGTTAAATCCTCTGAGGATCCTATACCCCGCCTTAACCACCCAGCCCCGCTCCATGGGCATGGCCTCCAGCTGCCTGTCCATGTCTACCACCCGGACATAGTTCAGGGTCCTCCCGTCGAAACACAGGTTACTCTTGATGGCTCTACTGATGACCCGGGGGTGGCTCGTGATCGAGTACGAGAACCTGAACCCAGCCTCAAAGAGGCTCTCGTTGATGGCCCTCGAGAGCATACTGGATATCCCCCTCCCCCTATAACCGGGGTGAACTGCATAGTCCACGCCTATGGCGCACCTCTCAACACCGTGCACACCCTTAAACTCCACGGGTATGACATGGAGGCAGCCCACCAGCTCCCCGCCTCCGCCACGACGATGAACTTACCTAGATCTGTCCTTCCCTCATACTTCCACCTCCAGTACTCCAGGGGAGAGCAGCTGACGTCCAGGTGAGGCCAGCCATCAAACACATCTTCTAGAAGCCTCACGACTTCTGTTTCGTCGCCCTCTTCGTAGAGTCTGATATCGTACTCGGGTGCTATGCTCAAAGATGGTATCAGATGATAATCCACACTCTGTGGGAATAAGATGATCCTCTGCCACCAAATCCGTCACGATAACAAAAAAGATGCGCCACGTACAACAGGAGGTATTTAGCTTCGCTTATATAGTAAAAATATTTTAAAGAACGATTTTCGTTAATCATATTACTTATATTTAATGTTATTAAAAAATAATAAACAGTCTTAATGGATTACTTGCTGAGATAGAAATGAGGGTCGCCCATTTTAGCACATCATCAAAGGTCTCATATCCGATGCATTAACCCATGTGGGCCAGATATCTCGTTCAGAAGACTTCCGGGAAACCCTGTCTATGCAGCAAACGTCTTCACCGAGGCACCCCTCCACGACTACCTCCCCCGGCTTACATATGATGCCCTCCGAGACCCGGCGCACGCCCGCGGCAGATATTCACATCACAATAGTTAGCTACTCCCCAACCAAGCGCCGCGCCTCAGCCACAGCCTTCCTATAGACATCCACCCCTAACCAGAAACCAAGACCAATCAATACATCGAGACACTTCTCAAACTCCTCTAGCCCCAGCAACCCCCCAGCCAAACCAAGCAACAGCACACCCACAGTCTCCAAGCAGCGTACACCAAAAACCCGCGCCGTCACCGAAGCCTCCCCATCATCCACCACAAAAAGAGCGCTCAGCCTACGCGCCAGTATAATCGCCTCGGCCTCACCCAGCTAACGGCGAAGATACGGGAGATAGAGAGACCGCTGGACGCCGTGACGGCCACCAAAACGGCCCTGAAAGGCACCAACGACATCTGCAGAACCGAAGACAGCCTGAAGGAGACGGAAGCCTCGATAGGAGAGACGACGAGCGACACCCTGCTCCTGATCGAACAAGGCGACACAAGCATACATCCCCTAAGAGGGTGCCTCAAACTCATAATCCCATGTAACTAGGAACTTTTTGTTTCCCTGAGGTCGTTTAATATCCTATTCTCCTTTGATGACGCTAAGGGTCTCTGAAATACGCCTTCTAAGATTAACTTGAATTTATGAATAGATTCAGCACAGTTTGTGATCCAATTCTGAAATAATCCTGAAATTCCCTTAAAAGCCGGAAACCGTCTCCGAGACCCGTGAAACACAGTGCAATACTGTAAGAAATGTGGAGAAGAGGTGGAGGACGGAGCCGAGTTCTGTCCCCACTGCGGAGCCGACCTCAGGGCTGCGGACATATCGTACTCGAAGCCCCGGGGCGGCGGCTGGGACGCTGGCAAGGTGCTGGTTGTACTCTTCGGCGGCTTCCTGGTACTCGTTGGCGTCCCCCTGCTGTTCAGCGGGACAGCCCTGATGGGGGTTACCCGGAGCCTCAGCGACGGCTACGGCTACATCGGCGTCAGCGGCGTCGACCTGGGGACCGGCACACAGGCTATCGTATTCAGGCCCATGCACGTCGACGAGATGGTCATCGATGAGATCGATGGACCCATGGTGAGATACTGGCATCCCGAGCCGGGGAACTTCATAGACCTGAAGTTCACGCTGGACAGCAACAATGGCAAAGAGGTGTTCATAGGGATAGTGGAGGAGTCTGACGCCGCCCCCGTTTTCGCGAGGATGCTGTACGACTCCATCATCGACATAGATATGGACCACCCCTACGACAGCAACCCCCAGATAACCTACAACAGGCACAGCGGAGACCAGCTTGAAGGCTCACCAGCCGACCTGGATATATGGGCGGCCTACGCCTACGGCGACGAGTTGACGCTGGAATGGGAACCCGAGGAAGGCGACTACTGGATAGTCATCATGAACCTCGACGGCTCCATGGGCGTTAACGTGGACACCGGCTTCGGCGTGAAGGCGCCGTTCCTTGACCTCATAGGCAAGGGGCTGCTCTTCGGCGGCCTCGTATGCTTCGGCCTCGGCGCACTCGTCATCTACGTCGCCGTCGTCAGGAGAGACTAGGAGGCGTAATGGATGGTATACTGTAAGAAGTGCGGCAAGGAGCTCAGCGAGGACGCCGAGTACTGCTCCGGCTGCGGAGCCAGGCAGCACGTGGACGAGCTTGTGCTTGCCTCGTGGGGCGAGAGGCTTGTAGCCTTCCTCATCGACTCGCTGCTGGTAGGGATAGTGGCGGGGATGTTCGCGTGGCCGCTCAGGTGGCACGACCCCTTCCCCTTCCTCAACATAGGCGTGAACAGCGTCTTCCTGTTCCTCTACTGGGCGTACCTAGAGGGCACCGAGGGACAGAGCCTAGGCAAGAGAGCCATGAAGATCATGGTAGTTGACCTACACGGCGAGCCCATCGACATAAGCAGGGGCATGTACCAGGCCGTCGGTAAGGCCTTCCTGATGCCCCTGGACGTCATAGTCGGCTGGCTCCTGTACCCGGACAAACAGCAGAGGCTCTTCAACCACCTCAGCGGAACCATCGTGGTCAAAGAGTAGGCCACACCTTTTTCTCCCCCCATTTTTTCAGGGACCACACTCACTGGTACCGGTTTTTCAACCGTTAAACGTATTAAAAGGTTCAAACAAGTGTGTTGAGGAATCATTTTGTTAGATGAGGAAGGTTCACATAAGCTTCTGATGGGGAACGAGGCGGTGGCCCGCGGCGCTATAGAGGCCGGGGTACACGTTGCAGTCGGTTACCCCGGGACCCCGTCAACTGAGGTCATCGAGACGCTGTCTCGCTACGCAGAACAGGCGGACATGCATGTGGAGTGGGCGGTCAACGAGAAGGTCGCATTCGACATAGGGGCTGGCGTGTCCTACGGCGGAGCCCGCTGCCTGGTTACCATGAAGAGCGCCGGTCTCAACGTGGCCAGTGACTCCATTGTGAGCGTCGCCTATGGCGACCTCGTGGGGGGACTCGTCATATACGTGGCCGACGACCCTGGGCTCCACGCGGGCATGGAGGAGCAGGATAGCCGTATTTTCGCCGCCGCCAGCCTGCTTCCCATGCTCGACGTCTCCGACTCTCAGGAGAGCAAGGACGCCGTGGTTAACGCGTTCAGTTACAGCGAAGCCAACAAGGTACCTGTCATCGTGAGGTCAACGTCCAGGGTCGCCCACGGTAAGAGCCCTGTGGTCTACGGGCACATCGAGAAGGTAGGGCGGAAGCCGCACCTTGAGCGGGACATAAGCGTGTACACCCGGGCGTCCCCCGTGTGGTGCATGCAGCAGCACGCTAACCTCAACCGTAAAGTGGATGCCCTCACTCCCCTCGTGGAGAAGGACCACAACGAGCTAAGCCTCACGCCTGGGCAGAGGCTGGGGGTAGTTGCCTCGGGTGTCAGCTGGAACTACCTGATGGATGTCGTTTCGAGGCGAGGCCTCGAGTTGGCGACCCTTAAGGTGGGCAGCGTTAACCCGCTCCCCGTCAACCTCTTCTCTAGGCTCGTCGCGCAGGTGGACCGGCTCCTCCTTCTGGAGGAGTTGGAGCCCTACGTGGAGCTACGACTGAAGGCGCTTATCGCCGACCAGCCGAGGAAGGTGGCTGTCCTCGGGAAGATTGACGGCACGCTTCCGAGGGTAGGCGAGTATGACTACGATCTCGTGGAGAAGGCGGTGCTCAAGCTCATCGAGGCGCCGGAGGCAAGCGATCCTGAACTCGCCTCTCGTCGGGACGAGGCGCGTAAGCTGGCTCCGAGGAGGAGCCTCCCCTTCTGCCCAGGCTGCCCCCACAGGGGCACCTACACCGCCCTGTCTCAGGCCCTGAAGGAGCTGGGCTACGAGAAGGGCGAAGTCATCGTGACTGGCGACATAGGCTGCACCATACTGGGCATGCACCCGCCCTTCGACATGTGCTGGACCGAGGTCAGCATGGGGGCCAGCATAGGGTTGGCCATGGGCCTCAAACGCGCCGGCGTCGAGGCCCCCGTCATAGCAGCCATCGGCGACAGCACCTTCTTCCACGCCGGGCTGCCCCCAGCCGTCAACGCGGCGTGGAGCGGCACACCCGTCGTGATAGCCGTCCTGGACAACGAGATCACGGGCATGACCGGGCACCAGCCCTCCCCCGCCAGCGGGTTCAACGCCCTCCATCAGCCCGTGGACGTGGTTAAGATAGAGGACATGCTCAGGGCGTCCGGGATAGACAAGGTCAGCGTCGTGAACCCCTTCAACCTCGCCGAGTCAAAGGAAGCCTTCAAGGACGCCGTCCAGCACGACGGACCCTCTGGCGTAGTGTTGAGGGGCGCATGCGCCCTCGTCGCGCGCAGAAACCGCCTAACCAGACCCCCTCGTTATGTGGACCCAGAAATATGCACAGGATGCCTCCTCTGCGTCAGGACCCTCAGCTGCCCAGCCATGGAGGTAAAGGATGGCAAGATGTCGATAAACAGCGACACGTGTGAGGGCTGCGGCCTCTGCGCCCAGGTATGCCCCTTCCAAGCCATACAGGGAGGCGACCAGTGATGGTGAAGGAGTACAACATCCTCATATCCAGCGTAGGCGGCCAAGGTGGCATAACCTTGGCCAGGGTAATCGCCAACGCCGCTATGAGCATGGGGTTGAACCTTCGGGTCGGCGAGACGCTGGGCATGGCTCAGAGGGGAGGCGCCGTGCAGAGCCACATCAGGCTAGGCGACGGAGTCCACAGCTCCCTCATACCGTCTGGCGGAGCCGACGTCCTCCTCTCCTTGGAGCCAAGCGAAGCCGTCCGGGTAGCCGGGTACCTCGGCCCCGGTACCCGGGTAATCATGAACACCGTCCCCACACACCCCATCCCCGTGATGCTGGGGCAGGCCACGTACCCGAGCCTCAAGGAGATAACGGGCGCCCTGGAGGCCATTGGCTGCGAGGCGCACGCCATGGACGCCACGCGCATAGCCTGGGAGGCCGACGCGCCGCGGAGCATGAACGTGACAGTACTTGGAGCCTACATGGCACTGGGCGAGGGAGTGCTGACGGAGGACGCCGTCAAGGAGGCGCTTAAGCGGAGCCTACCTGCGAGATACCTAGAGCAGAACCTGAGGGCCTATGAGAGAGGCTTCGAGGCCCTCCCGAGATGAGGTCGCGGCCCGCATCGCCCCATTTTTTTCACCGCAGATATTAAACCCGTCTGTGATACGGTCAGGGCTCACCTATCGTATCTCGGTTTCCCGTTGAACCCCGTCAAGTCGATTATGTCCACCCTGTTCCCGTCGGGGTCCTCCAAAACGGCGTACTTACCCGTCCTGACGTCGAATGGGCCTTCGACCACCCTGTAGCCTCTATTGGTATATTCATTGCAGAACTCCGTCACGTCGTCAACAGAGAAACTGTACGAGGGGTTAGGTAGACCCTCATCATTGTGAATAACTATCTCAGAGTCGTTGCCCGGGAAGAGAAACCCTATCATGCCACGATCCGTATCCGTCCAGCCACGCCTCAGACCCATCACGTCCTCGTAGAAACGGGCCGAAGCCTCCAGGTCGCTTACCCTTAACATGATGCAGTCGATCTTCCTGAGCCCGCCCAAGGTTGCTACCTGCTCATCCAGTGCTCGGCTACCATCCGGGCGTTGGCGAACCAGACTCCGGGAACCGCTTCATGTAGTTGATGGTTCTCTCCAGGAGCATGATGTTCCCAGGCTTCCCGATGATCTGTGGGTGGAACATGCTCGTCCAGCAGAGCCCGTACCGGTAATAACCGTCGAAGGCGTTCGTCCATATCTCGTAGCCCGTCTCGGGGCTCAGCATCCGTGCCTTGTAGTTGCCGAAGGGATAGTCTGCGAAGATGTGGAAGTCGTCCATCTCGTAGTAGCTGGGCACCTCGACGAGGCCGTTGGGTAGCGTGTACGGCGTGTCGCTGCCCCTGAGGCTGCTGTCGTAGATGAACCCGTTCTCCGCAAGTATGTCCAGAGTGTTGGGGCTCAACTCGCCGCCGGCGGTCCTGTTCCCCACGGGCCTGTACCCTGTGGCGTCCTCGATGGCCTGCACACATTTGAGCAGTCTCTCCGTCTCCCCCTCCTTGCTGAGGTCTGTTATCTTCTCGTGTACCCAGCCGTGGGTGGCAACGTCGTGCCCCCGTTTAACGATCTCAGCCACCTCCTCGTGGTGGTTAACTGCGTTCATGGCCACCACGAACCACGTCGACTTGATCCTGTGCTCGTCAAGCAAATCAAGGATACGTGGGATGATGCCTGCCCTCCACACGTAGTCTCCCTGAGAGATGACCCGGGGCATGTCGGCGACCTCGGGCATGTTCCCCATGAACACGTACTCGGCGTCAAGATCGAAGGTGAAGCACACGGCGCACCTCTTACCGTCAGGCCAGACAGAACTCATGGCAACTCAGAGAGTACTCGCCCTCGATGTGTATAAGGTTCACCTTGGGACTAAATCTATATCTGGGGAGAATAAATAGTTCACGAGAGACTGCGTGACCACCTCAGGCGAGCTGCTCTACGGCGAGGACTACGAGGCCCACCCCCTGTTCCATGTCTTCTTCGCGGCGGTAATCGTGCTATTAACATACTTGTCGATGAGCCCTTTCAACCTCAGGCTCCCAAGATCATCGCAGGCCCTAGTCGTCTTCGCGGACATGGCCGTGATATTCCTCTACTTAAACCTCAGGACCCTGAGGATCAGGGTGACGGAGAGCCAGCTCCGCGTCGCCTTCGGAGTCATAGGGACCAGCGTCCCGCTCTCGGAGGTCCTCCTCGTCGAGGCCGAGAAGCTGTCGTTCTGGAGGTACAGCGGCGGCCTTGGGATACGGTGGGGATGGGATGGAAGCGTGGGCTACCTCATGAACTATGGCGACGCAGTCAGGGTTATCCGCCGCAGAGGCAGGGCCTTCGTGTTCAGCACACATAACCCTAGCACGGTATTAGAAGTAATACAAAACAAGATTGAAGTCGGGGAAGCGGCTTAGTTTATCACGACTGTGTCGAGCTGGAAGTAGCGGTCCGCGAGGAACCTTATCTTTTTGATGTTGGACCCGTTCTTGCCGATGGCTATGCCCTTGTCCTTGGGCTCCACGTTCACCATGGCGATCTTCTTGCCTCCCATCCTGTCGACGAGGCGGATGTCCTTGACCTTCGCCGGCTTCAACGCGTTCCTGATGAACTTCTCGGGCTCGGGCAGGTACTCGTATATCTCGACCTGCTTGTTGGTCATGCTGCGGAAACGTTTTATCTTCTCGCCGCCCTTGCCGACGGCTAGCCCTACCTCTCCCTTCTTCACCGTGAATATGATGGTGTCCATGTCCTCGTCGACGATGCAGTCGACGATGGTCGCCCCCGTCATGTTCTGCAGGAGCTGTATGTACCTCATCTCAGTCTCTGTGATCTTTATGTTGTTGAGCATGCGCTAATCTTCCTTCGCCAAGTCTAGTATCCTTGAGTCGCCCGGGTCGTTGATCACGATCGCTGAAACAGGGTAGGGTTTCCCACACAGCACCCCCAAATCTACGCTGTCTTTAGCGTGCGTAAGCACGGGTATCTCGCTTAGCCTGCCATACGTCTCTATGGCCTCGGCGTTCTCGGCTGGACAGTTAGAGCTGAGGATAGCCATCCTGGCCCTGCCACGCCTCATCTCCCTGACCGCCATCTTCGATCCTAGCTGGACCCTGCCGGTGGAGAGAGCGAGTCTCAACTCGTGGTCTACGCTACTCATCGCTTCTATCTCCCTGAGTCATGAACAGCTCGACGCTTCCCGTTCCTAGGGGCATCGACTGTCCGACGATTATGTTCTCGATCACGCCTTTAAGGGGATCGATCTCGCCCTTGATGGCCGCGTCTACCAGGTGCTGGATGGTTAGCTCGAACGCCGCCCTGGCCAGCACGCTGCTCTTCTCGCCGCTGATGCCGTGGCGGCCGATCTGCTGCACCTCGCCGGTCTTGGTCATGATGTCGGCTACCAGCATGACGTGGCGAATGTCGACGTCCAGCCCCTGCTCGGTGAGGACCGCGTGGGCCTCCTTGATGAGCGTGTTCCTTGCCGCCTCGACGCCGAGTATCAAGGCTATCTCGTGGATGTTGTTGGTGGTGGTCCTCGTGGGGTCGACGCCCTCGACGCGTAGCGCCCCCTCGAGGTTGCTGCCGTCCGTCCTGATGACCCACTCGCCGTCCTCGACGGTGGTGAGGACTCTCTTGATCGCGGGGATGCCCTTGATCTTCGCCTCGGTCACATGCTTTATGATGGGCTCGGGGTCCCTGGCCTTGTCCTCCTCCAGGCTGATGAGGTAGGTGTTGTCCTTCTCCTTGGTGTAGCTGAAGGGTATGGCCTTCTCGACATCCGTGATGTCGACCCCCAGGGTGTCCATCCTCTCGGGGTCGAGGGTGATCCTTACGGCCTCCTCGCGGAGGTCCACGTTGACGCTGTCTATGATGTCGTCGATGACCGTGTAGGTCAGCTTCTGGGCGACCTCCCTGGCCTTCTTCTCGCTCCTCCTGTACTTACTTGTGAGGTAGATGTTCATCACCGGTGTCGACGGGCTCTTACGGGCGTCCACTATCTCGATGAGCCGGGGCAGGCCTAGGGTTACGTTAAGCTCTGCGACGCCCGCGTAGTGGAAGGTCCTGAGGGTCATCTGTGTGCCCGGCTCGCCTATGCTCTGTGCGGCGACGATGCCGACGGCTTCACCCGGCTCCACGAGGCTGTAGTCGTAGTTCCGGAGCATAGCCGCTATGACGCCCTCGACCCCCTGCTTGGTGAGCTTCGCCTGCTTGAGCCGGCGTCTGAGCTCGTCCTTCAGGAGCGGGGGTATCTCCTCCTCGATGCCGTCCACCAGCTTGTCTATCGTCGAAGCCGCTGCGGCCCGCCCCTTCTTCATGTTGATCCGGGTCCTGTCCGTGAGCTGGGCAACGTTGACGGCGACGCCGTGATCGGATTTCGCGGGGTCGACGCCGTCCTCCCCGTACTGGAACTGAACTATGTCGCCCACGCTGTTCCTGACGGTGCCGTCGTACTCGACTCTGAGATGCTCTAGGGCGTTGATGAGCCTGCGCTGCATGTACCCGCTCTGCTGGGTACGCACGGCCGTGTCCACCAGTCCCTCGCGTCCTCCCATGGCGTGGAAGAAGAACTCCAGCGGGGTCAAGCCGTCCCTGTAGCAGTTGTAGACGAAGCCTCTGGCGACGGGCGCGGCGTCGTTCTCCTTGAAGTGGGGTAGCGTCCTGTTCTCGTAGCCCCTCATGATCCGTTTGCCACGGATGCTCTGCTGACCTACGCAGCCCATCATCTGGCCGATGTTTAGGCTGCTACCTCGGGCGCCGGTGCGTGTCATGATTATGCCGCCGTTGCTCATGGGCAGCGCCTCCTGCACGGTCTCGCCAGCCTTGTCACGGGCCTTGGCGAGCTCGTTCATCACCTTGATCTCGAAGCTCTCCTGCAGCGTCTGGCCAGGCAGCCTCTCGAGTACGCCTGTGGTATACTCCTCTGTGAGCTTCTCGACGTTCTTCTCCATCCGCCTCATGACTCTGCCTATGTCCCGCTGATCCTTTTCGTTGAGCTCGAGCTCGTCGTAGCTGTATGTGAAGCCCTTCAGCGTAAGGAAGCCGTTGATGAGGCGGCTGACGCCGTTGAGGAAGTCGTGGCCTATGTCGGTGCCGTAGTCCTTGATGATCCTGTGGAAGATGGTGTCGGGGCGCTCGGCTCCGATGCTGTTCCTGTCGATGACTCCCGTCTTCAGCTCGCCATTCTGGATCATGACGTAGGCGTCGTACTCGCACTCCGCCTCCTTGCACTCTGGGCAGTGTACGCAGATGTTGGCTCTGCTGACGAAGCTGAAGTCGCTGGGCAGGAAGAGGCTGAAGACGGTCTTGCCGCTCCACATGGGCGTGGGCTCGAGCACCGTGGGTTTGGGTATGTCCCCCTCGTAGCCGGTGTAGGCTATGAGCTTACCCACCTCGTCCGCCGTGAGCAGCATTCCCTCCCGTGTGAGTAGGTACGCTCCGCTGATGTAGTCCTTGCCGGCGCCGATGATCGGGGCGCCGTACCTTGGGCTCAGGATCTGGTCCTGGACCTGCATCAGCATCCTGGCCTCTGTCTGGGCCTCCTTGCTCTGGGGGATGTGGAGATTCATCTCGTCGCCGTCGAAGTCCGCGTTGTAGGGCGGGCACACCGTGAGGTGCATCCTGAACGTCTTGTAGGGCAGCACCTTGACCCTGTGCGCCATGATGCTCATCCTGTGAAGGCTTGGCTGCCGGTTGAACAGGGCAATATCCCCGTCCTTCAGATGCCTCTCGACGATGAAGCCCGGCTCGATGCTCTGGGCTATGAGGGCCCTGTCGGTGACGAACTCGAGCCTTATCCGCTTCTGGTCCGGCCTGATGATGTAGAGGGCCCCCGGGTGCTTGTAAGGGCCATTCAAGACAAGCTTCCTCAGCTTCTCCAAGTTCCGCTCGGTTACGACGTCTGGCACAGTGAGCTTGGTGGCGATGTGCACCGGGACCCCGACCTGGTTGATATCCAGGTTGGGGTCGGGGCTGATGACGGTGCGTGCCGAGTAGTCGACGCGTTTGCCGCTGAGGTTACCCCTGAACCTGCCCTCCTTTCCCTTCAGGCGCTGCGCTAGGCTCTTAAGGGTCCTGCCGCTGCGGTGACGAGCCGGCGGGATGCCTGAGACCTCGTTGTTGAAGTAGGTGGTCACGTGGTACTGGAGGAGCTCGGACAGGTCCTCGATGATCAGCGTGGGGGCTCCGGCGTCGATGTTCTCACGGAGCCTCTGGTTTATCCTGATGATGTCCACGAGCTTGTGGGTGAGGTCGTCCTCCGCCCTGATGCCGGACTGGAGGATGATGCTGGGCCGTACGTCCACGGGGGGTACAGGCAGTACCTGTAGCACCATCCACTCCGGCCGTGCGCTGCTGGGCTTGAAGCCCTGCAACTCCAGGTCCTCGTCCGGGATGCGCTCGAACCACTCCCTGATCATGTTGGGTGTGAGCCTGCGCGTGACCTCGTCCTCCATCTTCTCGTCGAATAGCTCCTTCTCGATCTCGATGAACGTTGTAGGCTTGTTGAATTTGACCACGTTCTGGACCATGCCGCAGTAGGGGCACTCCTTGTGCCGCTTGTACTTCTTGGCCTGCTTCATGATCTCGCTGCTTGTCTCATCGCTGACCTTGCCGAATAACTCGATGTCCTGGTTGCGCTGCTTC
Source organism: Candidatus Bathyarchaeota archaeon (assembly GCA_030669135.1). Taxonomy (GTDB): domain Archaea; phylum Thermoproteota; class Bathyarchaeia; order TCS64; family TCS64; genus RBG-16-57-9. The sequence continues at coordinate 23,838 of DAOVEE010000002.1, forward strand.
GTGAGCTTCGTCTTCTTCTCTTCGTCCAGCAGTATGCTGCCGCAGCTCCTGCACGTGGCGCTGAGGACGCGGTATATCTGCTTCGCGAACTCTACGTGGACGACCGGGACCGCTAACTCGATGTGGCCGAAGTGGCCCGGGCAGTTGATGGATATGTTTCCGCAGGTGCGGCACCGCTGCCTCGGCTCCAGCGTGCCCAGCCGCTGGTCCATGAGGCCGCCAGCGATGGGGGCGCCGTCCTCATCGTAGGTGTCGCTGGTCCCCGTCTCGACGACGCTGAGGCGCCTTATCTCGTCTGGGCTCAGGAGGCCGAACTGGATGGCGTCGATTACCTTGCTCATCTTACTCCACCTCCTTGGCCAGCTTCAGGGTGGGCGACAGGCACAGGCTCTGCATCTCCTGCAGCAGAAGCTTGAAAGCGTATGAAACGGTGACCGGCTCGATGTCGCCCTTCCCATCGCATGTCGGGCACACGTATTTACGTTGCCTGATGTCATAGAAGCCCTGGCGGCCACACCTCTCGCATACGTATATCGTGTAGGCGTCCGACTCCTCCAGGAGCCTATCCTTGAGCAGCATTGCGGCTCCGTGTCCTACGAGGCAGTCGCGCTCCATCTCTCCGAACCTGAGTCCGCCGCCCCTGGCCCTGCCCTCCGTCGGCTGCCGGGTGAGCATCTGGACCTGGCCGCGGGCCCTCGCGTGGATCTTGTCCACCACCATGTGGTGGAGCTTCTGGTAGAAGGCGACCCCGATGAATATCTCGGCCTCGAACATCTCGCCGCTCATGCCGTCGTACATAATCTCTCGGCCGCCGCTCTGGAAGCCTAGCTCCGTGAGTATCTCCTCTAGGTTCTTGGGGTCCTCGTTGGCGAACGGTGTCCCGTCCACGATCTCGCCCCTTAGGGCCGCGGCCTTCCCGGCGATGGCCTCGATGAACTGGCCTACGGTCATTCGGCTGGGGTAGGCGTGGGGGTTCATGATGATGTCCGGTATCACCCCGCTTGCGCTGAAGGGCATATCCTCCTGGGGCACAAGCATGCCGATGACGCCCTTCTGGCCGTGCCTGCTGACGAACTTATCGCCGAGCTCGGGCACCCTGTTGCTGCGTACCTTGACCTTGACCAGCTGGCTTCCCTCGATGTCCTTCGTGATGAAGACGCTGTCCACGACGCCGACCTCTGTAGGCCTGACGCCGACGGATGTGTCGCGGAGCTGAGGGCCACGTATCTCGATGCCGCGGTACTCCTCCATGAACCTTGGCGGGCTCGTCTTGCCGATGAGGATGTCACCGCCCTTGACCGCGGCCTCATCGGCGATGAGTCCGTCGCTCTCCAGCTGCCTGTAGGCCTCGGCGCCGTGGTAGCCGCGGATGCCGGCCTCGGGGATGGTGAGCCTGTCCTTGGCGCCGCCTAGGTACTGCTTGCACTCGGCCTTGTATATCCTGAAGAAGCTGCTGTTGCCCAGGCCGCGCTGGACGGCCGACTTGTTGAATATGATGGCGTCCTCCATGTTATACCCTATGCAGCTCAGGATGGCGAGGACGAAGTTCTGGCCCGCTGGTCGGTCGTTGTAATTTATGACCTCCATGGGCTTGGTCGAAACGAGTGGCTTCTGAGGGTAGTGCAGCAGGTGGCCGCGGGTGTCGGTCCTGTCGTGGTAGTTCAACGCGTAGACGCCCGGCGCCTGCTTCGCCATGGCCGCCTGGTAGGTGTTACGGGGGCTCTGGTTGTGCTCTGCGTAGGGGATGATGCCTGCCCCGACGCCGAGGATGGTGTAGGGGCATATCTCGATGTGGGTGTGCTCCTCGGTGAGGGTCTCCTGGTCGACGCTGATGTAGGTGTTCTCCTCCTCGTCGGCGTCAAGGTACTCCAGTATGCCCTCCCTGATGAGGTCGCTCCACGTCCACCTGTCTTGCTTGATGTTGCGGATGTGCCTCTGCTTCAGCGTAGGCTTGCCTTCCTCGACCACTATGAGGGGTCTCCTTATCCGGCCCTCATCGCAGTTAACATAGATCTCGTTGTAGTTAGGGTAGAGCACTATGTTGGCCTGGCCGCTGATCTCGCCATTGCGGCGCATCTCTCTGAACGTGTTGACCAGGATCTCCGGTGAGGTGCTGTACCCCAGGAGGTAGCCCTCGACGAATATCTTGGTGCCTTCGTGGCGCAGCTGCTCGTGGGCGTCCTTGGCCCTGATGACTCCCATGAACTCCAGTGTGCGCTTGATCTTCTCGGCGTCCGTTCCGACGCTGACGCTGCTCATCAGCGCCAGGTTCTTGACAAGCCCACAGTTGGCGCCCTCCGGGGTCTCGTTGGGGCACAGCCGTCCCCAGTGAGTGCTGTGGAGGTCACGGGCCTCGAAGTTGGGCTGGCTCCGGCTTAGGGGGGATTGGAGCCTGCGGAGGTGAGAAAGGGTTGAAAGAGTGTTGGTACGGTCGAGGAGCTGGGTCATGCCTACGCGGCCCCGCCTCCAGTTGCCGGTGGCGAGGGCGTGCTTAATCCTGCTCGTTATTATCCCGGGCCTGACGGCCGCGCTGATGAGCACCCCCTTGCGCCTGGTGCTCATGCGCCTGAACTGGTACCTCATGTCCCTGTAGAGGCTCCAGAACGCGGACCTGAACAGCTCCGCCAGCAGGGGGCCGGCGAGCTTTATCCTCTTGTTCTTGAGGTGGTCCTTGTCGTCCTCCTGGCGTAGGCCGAGCTTGAGTTCGATGATCCTGCTGGCCATCTCGCCGAGGAAGATCGCCTTGTCCATCCTGTCCTCTGGCTCGCGGCCTATGTGGGGCAGCAGGTTGCGGTCTAGGATGGTCTCGGCGCGCTTGATCCTGAACTCCCTGACCTGGCCGAATGCTACGCGGTTGCCTATGTAGAGTATGGCGTCCTCCACGCTCTGGACGGCTGACGCCTCCCTGAAGCTGGCCTCCAGCTCGTTGAGTATGTCCGGGTCGAGGCTGACCATCTCGGCCACGTTTCGGTCGGTCTCGACGCCCAGCGCCCTCATGAGAACCACGAGGGGCACCGGCACGGGGACCCCGGGGATGGTCACAACCATCTCGCCCTTAGATTTTAGGCTCATCTCGATGCGGGCCCTGAAGCCTACGGTGGTGCTGAAGACCTTGCCCTTGTAGACCGGCTTGGCGCCCCTGTTGTCTACCTCTACCAGCACCCTGTTGGGGGCCAGGTCCTCCAAGCTCACGATGACGCGCTCGCTTCCGTTGACTATGAAGTATCCGCCGACCTCCTTGGGGTCCTCGCCGAGCTTCACGAGCTGGTCCTCGGTGTGCCTGCTCAGGAGGCATAGGTTGCTCTTGACCATGATTGGGAGGTCGCCTATGTTGACGCGCTCGTAGGTCTCGCGCCCCTCGTCGTCCAGCTCTATCTCCAGGTAGAGGGGGGCCGAGTACGTCAGGTTGCGTATCCTAGCTTCCCGTGGGTAGACCTCACGGTTGGTTCCGTCCACCTCCACGACCCTGGGATCGCCTATCTCTATGGCGCCGAAGCGTATGTTGTATGTGTGATTGGGGACCTCGATGCTGATGCCCCCGATCTCGTCTATGATCTGTTGCAGCGTGTTCCTGGAGAAATCGTTATAGCTGTCCAGGTGCTGCTTGACGAGCCCCTCCTCCTTGAAGAAGGACTTCATCAAATCCCAGAGGTCGTTTTCTGTGAGAAGCATTATATCAACCTGTTTTGAGTTTGACTCGTTAAACGGGCTAGGGCGGGTTCCATAATGTCGGAGGGATCAGATTCCGTCATTAAACGTAATTCACCTTTTACAGAAACCTTCCTAATCCTAACGAGGCTACAACCATTGGCGGCTGCTTCCTAATAAACATTACTCGATTTTATGTTCCCTCTCGTATAGAGAGGCGTTTTTATGCCTTCTTTTCGGTTAGACCGGGATCCATAGAGGCTGGGAGACGTTGTCGCATAAAATACAAACTTTTATAGGCGATACCCGATATTCGAATTAAGCCTGAGTATCTCCGGAGAGGAAAAATGAGTTGGCGGAAATGATTGAAGAAGTGCTAGAGCGAAGCGTCGGCAAGACTGTGCTGATCAAGGTGAGAGGCGGCAGGACCCTCAGGGGCGTTCTCGAGGGGTTCGACCAGCACGTTAACCTCTACATGAGCGACGCCGAGGAGGTCAGCGATCCGATGAACGTCAAGGAGATAGGGACCATCGTGCTCCGCGGCGACAACGTGATCATGATCAGTCCGCCACCGGAGTAGAGCTGGTAACCTATGCCCACTAAGGGACCCATTCATCACGGTAAACGCATCCATATCCGTTGTAGGCGCTGCGGTAGACGCGCCTATCATATTAGGAACAAGGCGTGCGCCGCATGCGGCTACGGGGCCTCCAGCAGGCTGAGGAACCCGGCGAACAATAGGAAGACGCTGAACCGGAGCAGGCGCATCGTCTAGGCAAGTTTTTATGGCTGTTTCTCTGCCCTGTATTCTGCGGGCGGGAGTACCCGAGACTGGCCAAAGGGGCGAGACTTAAGATCCGTTTCTCGGGTAGGAAATCTCGTGTCTTAGGACTTCGAGGGTTCGAGTCCCTCCTCCCGCACCTGATTAAGCCTAGTCTACGTTGTTAGCCTATTTCTACTAGCTGCATCTCACAGAGTTCTCTATACAAGCTACTGTTTTGTATCAGCCAGTCATGGTGCCCCTCATCCTCCAGTCTAATCCTCTGGCTTTGTCTTCATGAACTCCCTGAGCAGGGTTGTGGCGAAACCGCCCTTGTGAAGCATGAACGAAAGCT
>DAOVEE010000164.1 GCA_030669135.1 Candidatus Bathyarchaeota archaeon
TGGACCATCTGTAGATACGGCGGCCGCAAAACCCCCTTCATGCTTGTCCCTATCAAACCGTCTACGATGGCGTCGGCCTTGATCTCGGGTATGAGGGACGAATCCCTGATGACGGTGAGACCGACGCTGGAACTCATTTTCCTGACTGCCTCGTAGTTGACGCGGGTATTCTCCAGCGTGATGTCCGTGGGGTCTCCGAGGACGAGCACCTCTACGTCGTAGCCCATGCCCGCGAGGTGGCGGGCGGCCACGAAGCCGTCACCGCCGTTGCCGCTGAGCCCCGACGCGACGACTATCCTGGAGCCCAGTTTGAAGCGCTTCGCTGTCTCATCGGCCACGGATTTGCCCGCCGCCTCCATGAGCATCTGCGTCGAGACGCCGAGATACTCCGAGTTCATCTCCACGGCGATCATCTCGGAGACGGTGAGGTACTCACCCAGTATCACCATTCACTATCACATGCCTTTCTTTACTACTGTCTCTACGATCTAAGATATTATATTTAGTCCCAGACTATTGGATAATTACGAAAATCCTATTCATAGCCGGAAGATGGGCCCAGAACATCGAAGAATCAAAGAACTACCAGGCGCTGGCAGAGAAGGCCGCAGTCGATCTGACGACCGAGGAGGATCAGGCCGTCCTGGCCGCGAAAGCCGAAGACGTGGACGTCATCATCACGGGGGCTCCCGTATCCTCGGAGATAATCAACCGGGCGAAGCGGCTCAAGATGATCCAGACGACGAGCGTCGGGTACGACCGCATAGACGTGGACACAGCAGCCGCCAACGGGATCATCATCTGCAACGTAGCGGAGGCGAACGCGAACAGCGTCGCCGAGCTGGTTTTCGGGCTCGTACTGGACGTGGCGAGGAGGATATCCGCCCACGACCGTCTGCTCAGGGACGGAGGCTGGGCCAGGTATCACATCGAGAGGCAGGTAGAGATTCGGGGGAGCACCCTGGGCATCATCGGCCTCGGAGCCATCGGGAGCCGGGTAGCCCAGATCGGGAAGAGCGCGTTCAACATGAGGATACTCGCGTGCGACCCCTACATCATACCCGACCGAGCCGAGCAGTTCGGGGGCAAGCTTGTGGACATGGAGACTCTACTGAAGGAGTCCGACGTTGTGACGATGCACACACCCCTAAACGAGGAGACGAGGCACCTCATAGGTGAACGCGAGTTCAGCCTGATGAAGCCCACGGCCATACTCATCAACACGTCGAGGGGGCCGGTGGTGGACCAGAAAGCCCTCATCAAGGCGTTGAAGCAGGAGAAGATAAGCGGCGCCGGCCTCGACGTCTTCGAGATCGAACCCCTAGAAAAAGACAGCCCCCTCAGGAGCCTCGACAACGTCGTGATGACCCCCCACATAGGCTCGACCCCCGGGGCCCTCAGCTACATGGTCGAAGTCGCCATCGACAACGTGATGCGGGTGGTGGAGGGGAAGGAGCCTTTCAGGATCAAGACGCCTGACACCTACTACACCAGCGAGAAATGGTAAGAATAACCCCTCCCTTTTTCATTTATATCAGGAGTTTCATCAGCTTCTCGGGAAGAGGGGCTTGTAGTCTAAAGCTTTCATCAGGAGCTCCTGCTGTTCCATCAGCTCCATGGGGCTGAAGTTCTCGGCTACCTCGATCTGCATCCTCGCTATCTCCATGTCCGATGAGGTGGCGGCCGTCGTCACCGGCTGCGAGAGGGTGAACCTGAGGGCCTCCTCGATCTCAGTGTGGGCTGTGAAGGGCTGATACCATGTGTTCCGGGTCCTCTCCTCCGTGGGATAGGGCCCCTTGGCTATGGATTTCATGGCTATCACCCCGATGTTCCTCTCCTTGGCCTTCTCGAGGATGGGCTCGTAGTCGTTCTGTGGCTCAGGGTGGGCGTGGAGGACGTAGTTCACTGGGAGTAGGACCGTGTCGAAGTCATGGAGTTCGAAGGCCTTGAGGATGTTCACGGGGTTGTGGCTCGTGATCCCTATGTGGTTTATCAGCCCCTCCTCTTTCGCCTCCTTGAACGCCTGCAGTGCCCCGGCCTCCCCCACGACCGTCGCTAGGTCCCCGGGGGTGTCGAGGGCGTGGAACTGGTAGAGGTCGAAATAGTCGGTATGCAGGCGTTCAAGGCTCCGCCGCAGCTCCTCCTCGGCCTCTTTCTTTGTCCTCTTCCCGGTCTTGCAGCCGAGGAAGATGTCGTCCCGGTACTCCTTCACCCATTTGCCGAGCTTCACCTCGGCGTCACCGTAGGTGGGGGCGACGTCGATGTGGTTCACGCCGCTGTCCAGGGCGTGTTTCACGAAGGCGTCTCCCTTCTCCTGCTCTACGGGGTAGATGAAGACGGCGCCTCCCAGAGTGACAATGGAGCTCCTGTGTTTTGTCTTACCTAGAACTCTTCGTTCCATTGGGGTATACTATGGGACCATTTTAAATAAACTCTGCGTGCAGCCTCTGAGAATCCTGTTTTATACTCTCTGCTACGATACTTTTCTGGAGATCGTTTTGGTTATCATAGGAGACGGTGCCCTCAGGGAGCTGGGGGCGAAGATTTTAGAGGCCGCCGGCACCCCCGGTGAGGAGGCTGTCTGGGTCTCGGACTGCCTCGTGCTCTCCAACCTGAAGGGGGTTGACTCCCACGGGGTCCAGCAGATACCCGGATACGTGAAGGCTATCGAGGATGGTTTCCTCAAGCCGGGGGCCAAGGCCACGCTGCTGGAGGAGAGCGCGGCGACGAGTTTCTACGACGGGAACTGGGGCTACGGCTACTCCATAGCACGGGAGGTGATGGCGGCGACGGTGAAGAAGGCGAGAGAGGCGGGGGCAGCCTTCTCTGGAATAAGGAACGTCCACCATATCGGCCGTGTTGGGAAGTGGGCTGAGCTCGCCCTCGACGACGACATGATAGGCATCGCCAGCCAGCCGGGTGGGGTCTACATCGCACCTTGGGGAGGCGTCGAGAGGAAACTCCCCATAGCCCCCATCGCCTTCGCGGCGCCCACAGGGAAATACTCTCCCATCGTGGTCGACATGTCTCTTGGACCCATAGCGGGTGGGCGCACCGCAATCCTCGCCCAGCGGGGCATGAGGGTCCCCCTCGGCTGGTACATAGACGACGACGGAGAGACCCATGACGACCCCAAGATATTCAACGAGGGGAAGGGGGCCCAGCTCCCCCTAGGACAGCCCGGGCTCGGGTACAAGGGGATGGCTCTTTCCATGATGATAAACATCCTCGCGGGGCCCCTCCTGGGCCACGTCGCAACCCATGCCCAAGCCTTCAGGAGGTGCGGGGTCTTCCTCGGCGCCATCGATCCCGAGGCCTTCACGCCCCTGGAGACCTTCAAGGAGGGGATGGACGCCCTCATTTCCGACATGAAGTCCTCCCGCCTCGCAGATGGCTTCGACGAGATCACCGTACCCGGGGAGCCCGAGTGGAGGACGATGATGAGGCGCCTCAAGGAGGGTATCTACCTTGACGACGAGATATACGGGAGAATACTGGACACCGCCGAGAGGCTGGGTGTCAGCACCATGGGGTACGAGGGGAACCCCGGGAAGGAGAGCGTCGTCCACCCGTCCTATGCTCTGAAGGACATGTACAGGTGAATCCCGGGAGTAGTCCGGGAAATCTTCCTTTTTTCTTGGAAGTTTTAAAATGGTCATCCGCTCTAGTATTGAGCGATGTTCTATGAGCGAGATGTCTGAGGAGGAGATCCTGGAGGGGCTCAGGGAGATAGACACCCCCACGATCTCAAACGTCGTTGCCACTTACCCAAAGTCCGAGGCCTGTCTAAAGCTCTACGACGCCTGGTACGGTGGGTGGTACACCGACACCTCCATCAAATGCGTCTACCCGGAGATGAAGCCGGTCGTCGGCTACGTAGCGACGGTGGTCTTCTGTGAGGCGTCTGAGAAGTACACGGGGGTGGGCCGCTGGGTCCTCCCGGAGCACATCGACTCCACCGATGAGCCCGTGGTCCTCGTGGCGGAGCAGCAGTTCCCCCCCGAGCTGGCGAACC
>DAOVEE010000031.1 GCA_030669135.1 Candidatus Bathyarchaeota archaeon
GTCGAGCCCGATGAGACAGTCACCGTATCAGTGACAGTCATGAACGTAGGCGAAGAGGCGGGAAGCTATACGGTCGAGCTCCTCATCGACGGGTCCAAGGTCGACGAATATACTGTGACGCTTGACGGCGGATTCAGCGAAACCGTCGAGTTCACCGTGACCGAGGACACAGACGGCACATACACAGCGTCCATAGGCGAACTCTCAGACAGCTTCACGGTTGAGACGCCGACTCCGCCACCAACCCCCGCCGAGTTCGAACTATCGAACCTAGTCGTCTCTCCGACGACCGTTGAGATCGGGGAACCAGTCTCGGTGTCGGCGACAGTGACGAACGTAGGCGAAGAGGCGGGAAGCTACACGGCCGAACTCCTCATAGACGACTCCAAGGTCGACGAAGACACGGTTACCCTAGTCGGAGGTGCAAGCGAAACAGTGGAGTTCACAGGCGTCTCCGGAGAGGAGGGCAGCCACACGGTGTCCGTGGGCGACCTGTCCGGCAGCTTCACAGTGGAGATGCCGCCGGGAGGAGTAGGCGTCAACTGGGCCCTGTACGCCGTCGGAGGCCTCGCGATACTCGGGGTAGCCTGGGTCGTCTACAAGCAGTTCCTGGAGTCCTAACACCCTTTTTATCTCTTTATTATATGTCTTCTGAGAAGACAGTTAATATCATAAAATATGACGGAATAAGTACCTGAATCATGGAGTTTTCTTGGTAACGAATTCCCTAATCAGTGACTTCGTTTGTCGATGTGTAAAAACGTGTAAGAGGTGCCCTATTCAGGCTCGTTGGCCTTCTTCTCGATGATCGTCTTCATAATCTGTATCTCTTTCTCTAGGAAGGTCTTCTTCTCTCGCAGTATATCGAGCTTCCTCTCGAGGTCGACTGCAGTCGTCTCCCTCTTCATTAAGGGGTAGAGATCCGCGTGGCCGTACTGTAGATGGAAATCCATCCTCTTCTTAGTCTCCCTGACTTGGCCGCAGAATGGGCAGACGTAGTGTTCACTCATCCATGGTTCCCCCATATTTCCTCTAGGCGTTAGCCATTTATTATATTAACTACACAGGTCCGTGTGCTTGCCTAGAGAGATGCTCAACGCGGGGGTTGTAATCTTTCGCATGTCTTTAGGCTTCGTTTATGTTGTAACGCGAATACATCGGCCAACGTCATTATTTTGAGAATGGAAGGAAAGGCGCATAACGACCAGACGAGGTTACGATAAGGGGACTAACCTAGATTCGCCGCTTCCTTCCAGAAACGAAACCTGCTGTTCTGTTTAAAACATAATCGAGGTATCTGGACCCTACACACAACCTTACCTCATACGAGCATTTGATGCAGGCGCCGCTACAAGTCCGCTTGTTGGAGTTGTTGGTAGGATTGGGTCATCATCTATTCTATGTAACCTAGGGCTCTCAGCCTCTTCTCGAGGAGCTCGTCTTCATCAGGCTCATCCTCGTCGCTCAGGAACTCGGATAAGAGAAACAGGATGAAGGCCTCCACGTCCTCGAACTCGGGTTTACTCGCCTCCAGGAACTCGTCGATCTTCTCCTTGAGCTCGACCGGAATACTGATCGTAACTTTTTTGGCCATCAATGAACTATTTTGTCTTTCAGTATATGTCTTTTCCTCAACAATGAACCTGGACCACATAGTTCCGCTGTTACATGTGTACGCGGAGCACATGTAGCCTTCGTCGAGGGTGCAGACGATTAGGCGGACCTGGCTCAAGCACTCAATAATGTTCTTCGGTCGTCAAGGTCTTTTTCGCTATCTCGACGAGTTCTTCGGGTGGGATGGGCTTCATGAGCATCTCATCTATGTTGAACTCATCGAGTTCCTCCATGTAGCTGCTGTACCCGGTGATCATTATGATCTTGATGTCCGGTTTCTCTTCTCTGATCTGGTTAGCCAGCTGGTTACCCAGCATATCGGGGAGGTTCATGTCTATAATGATCAGGTCGTGGTAGACCTTCTTCGACTTGAACAGGGCCTCTATACCGTTCCTAGCCGTGTCAACGCTGTAGCCTACACTCTCCAGAACCAGCTTGTAGGTCTTCACTATGTTAGGATCGTCGTCGACGACGAGGACGCTCTTCATCTCGTGGGGAGCATCCTCGCCTGTGATGTCGAGTTTATCTTGTATTTTTACACCATCGCTCTCCATGGCCCTATTCATAGCTATGACTTGCTTGGTGATGGCGTCTAGTCTGTCCTCGTGCTTTCTAAGCATCGATATTATGAGATCTAGTACATCTCTAAGCTCAACGTTTGACATGTTATCCCGGAATGCCTTTCTGGGTTCACTCGGTAGGATGAATATATGATGATTGCCGCTTAGTCTTCTATATTAATCTCCTATACTAAGGGTCATGATCTCTATGGGATAGGTATCGACGTCGTGAGTAACATGAAGTCAGTACCTTGTGTTGTTAGATTTTTTCCATAGCTCGAAGGCTTCCATGGTGTTGCCGCAGGTTGCCTGGTAGACGCGAACGCTTCTACCCTGATAGTCTTTCTTCAGCTCACTGTAAATCTCCTCGTCGGAGAAGCCCACCGCGGGGTCTGAGGCGTCGGCCCTCGTGGCGGAGAAAACGAGGACAGGTATGCGGGCCCAGACGATGGCGCTGTAGCACATGGGGCAGAGCTCGCAGCTGCTGTACAGCTCGCAGTGGCTCGTCTCCTCGTCTCCGCCTATGGACCCCAGGTCGATTGTCCCTAGCTCACGGCAGGCCGCCCTGATGACCATCACCTCGGCGTGGGCCGTGGGGTCATTGTACTCTGTGACGCGGTTATGGTCCCTCCAGAGCCGTATTACCATGCCTGTCTCGTCGCCTATCTGCAGAAGCACGGCGCCGAAGGGTCCTGCCCCCTCCTCTACCGACCGTTTCGCCTCCTCGCACGCCATCTCTATCCACTTGTTCGGCTCAGCTTGGGTGCCCTGGTATAAGCCAACTGTCTGTTCCTCCATGGTTCGAATGGGTATGTATGACTCCCCGACTCTTGTAGATTTCACCAGTTTCATGAGAGGCACCACAGATATTTTCGTGTGGCTTAGGATTAACTTACCGGGAAGATTGCGCTTACTCTGCCATTTTGGGTTCCATCTAGGAATGAATATGGAGATACTGGGTGTCTCTTTCCTCGACCTCGGAGTGTTCTCCAGTTAGACAAGTCGTTCTGCCTGTCTCGAGGTCTATTATTTCGCCTTCAGACAACTCTTCTAGAACTAGGCTTAAACCCTGTCTCTCCGTTTTTCTTTGCGGGAGCAGCAGTTCATATCTGTGTTCCGGTGAATGGAACGTGCAGATCCTCCAGCCGCCCCTCTGTCTGACGGCGTCTAGCTCGATGTCTGAGCCGCGTGTGTTGAGGGCGCCCGTGAGGTGTCTCGCGACGTAGCTGCCTTTACGGGGGTTGAGCCGTCTGTCGTAGAGCCCTATTCTTGGGAAGTAGCCCCTGTCTAGGTCCATGAAGGTGTCGAGGAACACCTTGACTCTAGGCGACGCCAGCGCGGCTATGAGAGACGCCGCGGCTCTGTTGGCTACATGGTTTTCGTCGCAGAGGTACTCGGCGGGGTTCTCCGGGGCAAGCCTGACGTTAACCAGGGCCTTGATGTCCATACGCATCGCGTAGTCGTCGATCATCTTGATGGAGGACCATGGGTCGTCGTACTGGCCTACCTGGAAGACGAAGCCGTCGACGGCGCCTCTCACCGGGAGGACGGTGTCCAGACTGGCTGTGTCCTGTATATGGAAGCCGTGGCTCACGTAGTGGCTGTATTTGGGGCCCTTTCTCTCCCTGTGCACCGAGCTCTCTATGTTGGCGACGTAGATGGGTATTGATAGCTCCTCCCGGAGAAGCGATGCCTGAGGCACCGTGGCTGAGGCGGTCTCCCATGGGAGGATCACCTCGAGGAAGTCCACGAGCTCCCGGTTTTCCGCTAATACCTCCTTCGCCGCGTCGGGCGGCGTGTTGACGGTGAAGAACCCGTAGCTGTACCCCAGGTCGCGTATCTCCGATAAGCGGCTCAGGGTCATGGGGTCAACGAGGTCGCCTAGGGGGAGCCTCAGCATCTTGACGCCGGTCTCCAGGAGCCCCAGCAGAGTATAATCGTTCCACGCCTTCTTCCTGACGAACTCGTCTATGGGGCCGTTGTAGGGGAGCGTGACGGCCTCGGCGAGGGGGTGCCTGAGGTGTACACCCAGTGGGGCTGCGGGGCCCCAGACGGGCTGCGGCTTATCCATTCCTTCAGGCGTCTCATCGGGTCCGAGGGTCATCCCGAACGACCTGTGGATCCTTGCGGTGTGTCCCTTCTCGTATACCTCTACGGTGCAGTACCCGAGCTTGGCGGCGTCGTTTCTGCCGTACTCGTCGGCGGCCTCCACCCTGAACATCTCGGCGTAGTCCTGCCTGACGAAGCAGGTGGAGAGCAGGTTGTGGATCCTAGTGTCACCGTAATGTTTGTACCCGTAGTGGTGTACGTGGCCGGCGAACAAGGCCTCGACGCCGTGCTCCTCTAGGAGGCCTAGGAGCCACGACCTCGCGGGCTCGTCGAGGTTGTCGTAGTTGCTGGGCTCATGGAGCGTGTAGATGTAGGGCGGGTAGTGGCTGAACACGTGGATCCGGTTTCCTCTTTGTTCCTCCAAGTCAGCTTCGAGCCACTCTCTCTGCTCTGCCTCGTGAGGGAGGCCGGAGTTGAGGATGGGGCTGTTTATGAGGACGAAATGGACTCCACGGTGGTCGAAGCTCTGGTAGAGGGGGCCAATGTGCTCCATGAACTTCTCCTGGTAGGCCTCGTTCACGACGTAGGATGGGACCGTGGGGTTGTCCTTGTCTCCGACGTCGTGGTTCCCGGGGACGTAGTGGACGGGCGTCTTGATCCTGCCCATTATCTCGTTGGCTATCTTCGACGCGGAGCCGTAGGTGGGTAAGTGGGGCACCGGGTGGACAACGTCGCCGAGGTGGATGACCAGGTCTGGTCGGTGGCTGTTTACCTGCTCGGCGACCCATCTGGCTCGGTCGTTGGTGAGTAGGTTGGTCTGCCACGGGCTGCTGCTCTCACCGGGCGGCCGGATATGAGTGTCAGACACTATCGCGTACTTGAACAACGGCTCAGGGTTACGGTTACCCAACACGCTTTGCACCTACTATATGTGGTCTTGCTCCGTGCATAAAGCAGATGGTGCCTTGACAACGTTTTCGAACTTTGTTCCTGGTTTAGATAATTATAATAGAGTTAGCGTCAATTCACGAATGGTGTTGTTTGTTGAGCGAGTTCAACGTAAGGGACGTTTTCGGCGAGTTCGGTAAGAAGCTCGTCGAGGTGTTCAAGGCTGTGAGCGAGGACCTGGGCACCCTGACGGTGGTCACGACCACGGGCTCGGTTACGACCACCGTGAAGAAGTCCACGGGGGCTGAAGTCTACGACATAAAGGAGGAAGGGATAGCAGCCAAGACGATCATAGAGATCGACGGCGACATCATCGTTAAGCTGCCAGTGAGAGACATGGAAGGCAACACGATGGAGCTGGATGAGCGGATACTTCAGATACACGAGGAGAACGTAGCGATGGCGATGGAAAACTGGAGGACCTTCATCACGACGCTGGTGGAGATAGCCAGCGACCTCAAGGACCTATTATCCACTGTCTGAGCCATGATGAACCCTTCACCCCCTGTTTCTTCGAGGAATCCTCGTTGACGTTAATCGACGCGTTCAGTGTTAACGAAGGCAGGCTGTCGGTCCACCTCGACGACATTGGGAACATCACTATAGTGCTTCCATCGCTGGATGCGTTGAGTGAACAACTTGTTGAGAAGATGGTCCACGAGTTCGAGTCGAGGCTTTCCTCTATCGTCGCCCCCAGCGACTTGGGGCTGTTTGAGAGATTGATGGATTTCCGAGAAAAGTTTTTCACCCCTGCTGGGAGGCAGCAGGTTTCGAGCCATATAACGGTCTTCGACAGCATAACGGTGTATACGATGACGCCGTCAACGGTGTTGGCGGTGACCGTCATCGAGGCGGACGGCGACATCATCACGAGGGTCAATGAGGGCGGTGTTTACGCCTACCATGAAGACCTTTTTAGGCTTCATAGCGAGGCTGTGAAGTACGCGACGGGGGCGTGGAGGAAGAGGCTGCTAGGGATCAGGGATCTGATCCGTCTCGGAGCCAAGTTGCGTAGAGCGCTGCTGCTGGTTTCAATCGGTTCATTGATAGGGTCCGCCGCGGCATGGAGTCTCGGCGGGATGCTTACGGCGGCTTTCCTAGGGCTCAGCGTCCTATCTTTTTTCTTCTCAACTTACCTCCGCCAGTTCAACTTGCGTAGATGACTTTCTTGAGGTCTGGTTGCGGCGTATGGATACAGGATCGTCTCCGGGATCATTGGAGACGAAGATAAATTGTTTATATAATATCACAAAATTACTTAGGGGGGAATGGTTGTGTCGGAGAAGAAAAAGTATTGTCCGCATTGTGGTGACGAGATCATTGAAGGGTCAAAGTTCTGCACCACCTGCGGGGCGAGTCTGGATCCGGGTGAGGATGGGCCCTCGGCGGCTGGTGAGAAGGGGCCCTCGGTAGCAGGCGGGGAGAAGAGGAGCTATGTGGAGCACCTGACCGTTGGCTTCAACGTCGCTGCTTCTCAGCCCATGGTGTTCGTGCCCGCTGTGTTGGCGGGTGTGATCGGGGCCGTCATCTACTGGGTCACCATGGGCTCTATGGGGTACACGGCGGCGCTTCTGTCGATAGTGGCGTCGATCATAACGTTCGTGCTCAACTTCGCGTCCATCGATATGTCGCGGGACGCCTACCAGAATGAGGCGCTGGACTTGGGTGAGAGTGTTAATTACGTCACGGGCCGGATCGTCGAGTTCATCGTCGCGGCCATAGTGGGCGGGCTGATGGCTGTCACGATAATACTGATCCCGGTGGTCATACTGATGTTCGTAGTCATGGTCATGGACGAGACGGGCATAACGGACGCAGTCTCCAAGTCCCTCGACGTGCTGAGGGCCGACCTGGGGGACGTGCTGCTGATCCTCCTTGTGTCGATAATAGGGTCGTTCGTGATCGGCTACGTGCCGTTCGTCTCGGCTCTGCTGGACGCGGCCCTCAACGTGGTCGTCGGCCTAGCGTTCATAGACCTCTACGCGAACTACAAGTCAGACTGACCTCCATCTATTTACCCGTTTTCTATAGTTGTGCTGGCCTCCGTTAGCTGCGGGAGCCGCTCTGGTCGGATGGATTAGGTTTCCACGTCCACTCACGCCCTCTACAGGGACGTGCTTAACCCCTTTATACTGCCCCTCGGGGATGTGGCTTGATGGGACACATCTTCCTCGTAGGCGTAGCCGCGATCCTCATGGGGCTAGCCCTCCTATCCATGGGGGGTGTAGGCCATCACAGTGTTCGTGTAAGCATCAAAGAGGGCAGCGTACTGGGTCAGGCGTGGTTCGTGGTTCTGTTCACCGGCCTCCTCCTGATGTTCATAGACCTCTACTTGGGGTAACCGTCAGGTATTGACGGTTAGAACTTGCACCTCGTACCGAGTAATAACGTCCAATCATGTAACCTACGTTTGCCTAAGCCACGATCCCTGAAGCTAGATAACTTGAGGTCGTCGATGAATTCTTATTAACGGCTGAGTGGTATCGAGGATAGGTGAGTTTTCTGGTATTAGATATGCATGTGCACTTGACGGAGGAGAGGCCGGACAGCGAGTGGGTGTGGTCGAATTGGCCGGGCCAAGGTAGGCGCGGCTTGTCGGCTGAGGGGTTCATCGCTAAGATGGATGCCTGCAAGCCTCGGATAGACAAGGCCGTGGTCTTCGGGTTGTTCTCGCTGGCGAGTGAGACGCCTGAGGCCATGAGCAGGGACAACGACTACATTTTGAGGATGGTGGAGGAGTACCCCGACAGGTTCATCGGGGCTGGGGTCGTGGACCCCAGCTGGGGAGAAGCTGCGATCAAGGAGCTTCACCGCTTCGTGGACGCGGGGCTCCGTGTGGTGAAGATGCGGTTCAGCTCCATGCACTACCACGCCAACAACAAGGCGGCTCAGAGGGTGTTCAAGGAGATCGGGGAGCTAGGGGTGCTGCCTGTCTGCCACAGCGACTGGACCCACTACAGCCACCCGCTTATCCTGGGGGACCTGGCGTCCATGTTCCCCGACGTGCGGATGGTGATGCAGCACTTCGGGGAGTACCTGAGCTACGACGCCATAAGCGTCTGCAGGAAGCTGCCCAACGTGTACGTGGACACGAGCGCGTTGGTGCTGCCCAAGAACATCGTCCGGTTCATCGAGGAGGTGAGCCCCGACAGGATCATGTACGCGTCTGACACGCTGAGCGTGCGGGGCGGGCTGCAGCCGCAGGACGCGCTGAACCGTGTCACCTGTCTGGAGTTGCCGAGGAAGCAGGAGGAGAAGGTGCTAGGCGGGAACGCCGTGGCTCTCCTCAAGTCCGTGGGGGTGAAGCTGTGAAGATAGACGTCCACAACCACATCGGTGTAGACCCGGCTTACGAGGAGCACAGGACAGCCAGTGAGCTGGTGGAAGAGATGGGGAAGGCTGGGGTCGATAAATGTGTCGTGTTTCCCTTCACCACCAACCCCGACTTCAGGGAGCAGAACGAGGTGGTCAAGGAGGCCATAGACGAGTACCCGGACAGGCTCATAGGATTCTTCACCATGAACCCCCGGGTGCCCGAGATGACGGACCTCATGTACAGGTACAAGGATCAGGGCTTCAGGGGCGTGGTCACAGACCCCCGGTTCGGCGAGGGTCACGAGTCAAAACGGTTCCACGAGCTCGTGGAGTGCGCCCTGGTGCTGGAGATGCCCGTGTGGCTTCACAGCGACGACAAGGACACCATGCGGGTGTACATCGGGCCGTTGGAGGCGCTGATGAGCAAGTACCCGGGGGTCCAGTTCATCCTGAGCAGCATGTACTACGACCACGTAGGCATCGCGACGCGGCACAAGAACGTGTACCTGGACACGGCGACCCACATGTCGGGGGGCATGACGGCGATGGCGGTTCAGCCCGTGGGGACACACAGGATACTGATGGGAAGCAACTCGCCGTACGGGCTGCTCCGCCGCGAGGTTGAGAAGATAGAGGTCATGGAGGAGTTCACCTGCTTCCAGAAGAGCCTCATATACTCGTTGAACGTGGAACGGCTCCTCAAACTGTAAAACCCCATCTTTTTTTTAAAAAATCGTAGATGCTGCATCGTGAAGCTAACACTCGATTAACCATCCACTATTCTTATTTCCCGGCTCTTCTCGGTGCGGACGATGACGTCTTGATGAAGGCATTCATGATCGGAGTCTTCGTGATATGCTGCGGGATAGGTGTAGCCGTTAACCCCCAGATACTGGGTGACGTCAGTCTCCCGGCTGTATCGTTGACGAATACCTACCAGCTGACGTTGATATCCTGCGCCGCGGCCTCGATTTTCAATCTAGGCTACTTTTTATCTAATATATCGAAGATGATGAGAGAGTTCGAGGAAAGAACCCAGGTCTCGTCGATCCATGTTCACGGCATTAATGGGCGTGGAGAAGGGCTGCGAGACGGTGCTGACCAGGAACACGCGGCACTTTGAAAGGATACCGGGCGTCAAGGTCGAGACTTATTGACGTGGTTAGCCGTGAGTTCTCCATTTTATATTCGGAAGTCCTCTGTGCCGGAGCTCCGCGTTGATCTCTCCTTAGTGCTGCCGGTAGTGTATGAGGAGGTATAGTGCCTTGCTCAGCGTATCGTTATGTTTTCCAGTGTTTTGAGGGTGTTTTCTTTTCCCGCTTCTTCTTTCACCTTTTTCAGATCGATGTCTGTGTATCTCATTATTGCTTGGATGTCGTGTCTGTCTTTGGCTTTTTTCCCGGGGTCGAGGGTCGCCTTTACCATGCGTAGCTTTGCGAGGATGAGGGCTTCGGGGGTCTGTATGTACGTGGGTTGGCCTAGTAATGTGCATCCACGTCTTTCGAGTGGCTCCTGGTTTAGGATGATGTCCACGGTGTAGGGTGTCCGTGTGTCGGGGAGGGTGACGATGTTGTATCCTGTTTCTTGTGCCGCCCGTATCTTGTTTTCGTGGGTTTCTAGCCCTGCTTCCTTGAGGGTTTGGGCTAGTTCGTGGGGGGTTTGGTCTGTGGTTTTGACTATGATGTCTATGTCCATGGTGGTTCTGGGGGTGCCGTAGTAGCTCGCCGCGGTGGCTCCTGTGAACATGTATTCGTGTCCTGCCTCGTTCAGGTGTTTGATGAGGCGTTTCACCAGTCCTTGGTAGGTGTCCAGTTTATGTCCTCTCTCGTCTGTTGACGCGTCTCCGCAGCTCTGTTAGTAGTTCTTGCTCTGTGATCCCGGGGTTGTTTCCGCGTATTCCGTCTGCGCATATTCTGGTCACTGCTTCGGTCATCTCCATTGCGCGTCTGGCTTTCTCCTCGGGCGGTATCTTCACGGTGGTCACCGGTTGATAGTCATGTTCTCATCCTTTTCTGCTTTATTTATCTGTATGTTATTTCGTATTGTCGTGGATTGAAGCCTAGAAGATGTGTGGCTCCCCTAGAGACTGGAAGGTATTCATGCGTGCCTTTGATGAGGCTGTCTGGTCGGTGCTCCGGGTGGCTCTGCGGCTGGTGTGTCTTTGGTGTGTTTCTTGAGGCTGTCGAGGAGGAAGCGTGCGGCCGCGGGTAGGCTGAGGATCATGAGGGCTAGTTCGAGGTCGGCTTCGTTGTAGGTGTCGATGGTAACGGTTACGGTTCGGGTGGGGTGGGTGTAGGCGGTGAGGAAGGTCACGAGGACGAGGTAGTAGGTGATGGCGACGGCTATCTCGCCTCGTTTGGCGTAGACGTACCGCAGGTACCCCAGCATCTGTTGCTCCTCCATATCTGGGTGTGTGCCCCGTTTTAGGGGTTGAGTCCCTGTATCAACCCGGTTTTCGTATCACCGGGGGGTTTCCGGCTCTTGACGCATATGTGTTCACGGTCTTTTCACGCGGTATGTATCGGCGATACCTTTGGATGGTTGGCTGGGTTTATCTTTCAGTGGTGGTTTGATCGAGATGTTTCAAATATGTTGTGGGTCGTGTGTCTGGGTTGGCGGTGGCTCCTGTGCCGGCTTTCAAATTGGATAGTTACCTCGGCGCTGGGTCGTCTGTTGAGGGAGGTGGACACCAACTGAGTTTGTTTTTCTTTCTTCTTCCCGGGTGTTTTCCTTCTTTTATAACCTACGAAGATCCGGGTATCTTACTCAAGTATGGTGATAGTATGTCATCGAGGGAAAAGTTTGAAACAGCGATTACTGTATCTGAGGCGCCGTAAGACAGCTGTAGCCGGTTTCCGTGTTTTACTGCGCCACAGCTAAAACCACGTTGGGCACTAGGCCTTGACGCTCGTATGTCTCGCAAGGCTCGAGAATGGGGTCCGCTGATCTATAGATAATGTTCTCGGGGTCATCTCTATCCAGCAGTAAGGCTCCCAATCTGTACACCCGTTTGTCGTCTACTCCATGGTATATCTGCAACCAGCCTTCATCGATCTCGATGGGAGGACCGGCGATGCCCACCTTTGCGCTGTCCCAGGCACCGTTCCTTGGGCTCATTACTTTCTTGGAGTCGAACCATGTTTTCATGTCATACGAGTGGGTTATCCATAGATCGGGGTCTATTCGGTGAAACATGACGTATTTGCCGTCTATTTTCCTGGGGAAGAGGGCCGCGTTTTTATTTGTCGCCCCGTGGAAGGGGTAGATTCTCTCTCCCCACAGCCATCTTCGGTCCAGCAGGTCTTTTACCTTGATGGTGGTTATCCCTATCTGTGGGGTGTGGGCGAAGGCTGTGTAGGTCATGACGCAGGTGTCGCCCATCACGGTTACCCGCGGATCCTCGACCCCCCTCGCTTCTTCAGGGTTCAGGGGCTCGAATACTGGGTAGGGCAGCCTTTCCTCGATGACGCATCCGTCGGTGGAGCGGGCGTAGCCCAGCCTGGAGACCATGTCGTCCCCCATGGCCCTGTAGATGTAGTGGATCTTGTCTTCTAGCTCGAACATGGCTGGGTTGAAGACGTACTTGGACTCCCATGGATGCTCAGGCACTGGTTCTAGGATGGGGTTTCCCTCGAATCGAGCCATAGCCGAATAGCTGTGGTTCCCTTAATAAAAATGATGCAATTAAAGTCAGATTCTTTGCTGGGGTCCAGCGCTGATGGATAGGTCGGCTAGTAGGTACGATATTGTTGACTCTGCTCCCTTGTTCTGGTTTAACCCTTCCGGGGTTAAGCCGTCGAAACAGGTGTAGTTATCCTTGTCTACGAGGGTTAAACCGGATGAGTTGCTTCCATGGAACCATTGGAAGGAGTCGTGTGCGTAGTCGACGTATCTCTCCTCGCGGAGTACCCTGTATGCGGTGATGCAGGCTTCTACCATGCAGGAGGCCTCGATGGGCTGTTGGTCGTAGTAAGCCCTCTTCCCACCTTTATTGTACCATCCCTCTGTGCCTATGGGGTGGAAGACTCCGTCAACGAACTGGGTTTCCACGAGGAAATCCAGTGACTCCCTGCCGATCCTGATTAACGATTCGTCTCCTAGTAAGTTTCCTGTCTCAAGCAAGGCCTGTGGGAGCCTTGGGCTGGCGTACGTCACATAGTTTTCAAACCACGTCCACCCTGGCTCCGCGTTGTCGCTGTACCTGTCGACCAGGAAACTCGCGAACCTCGCTATGTCTTTCCGCAGGTTGGCGTCCTGT
>DAOVEE010000118.1 GCA_030669135.1 Candidatus Bathyarchaeota archaeon
GACGCCCATGGTCCAGACCCGGGGGGCCTCGAAGGCCTGCTGTATGCTCATCCCGAAGTCTATGACGTTCACAAGGGCCTGGCAGATGGCGGAAAATATCCTCGTGCCGCCGGGGGTGCCAAGGCAGAGGAACGGTGAGCCGTCCCGAAGAACTATGGTGGGCGCCATGCTGCTGAGCATCCTCTTACCGCCGGCGACGGAGTTGGCCCTCCCGGGCCGGGGGTCGAAGAGCCCCATGCAGTTGTTTAGCAGCACCCCTGTGCCTGGCACCGTCACCGTGGACCCGAAGAGGGCGAACAATGTCTGCGTGGCGGCGACGATGTTGCCCTCCGAGTCCATCACGGAGACGTGGGTCGTGTTCTGGCTCTCGGCCTGATACCTGCCTGGGTCGCCGAAGCCGTAGCTCCCAGCCGTTTCACCGATCTCCTTGACCCTCAGCGCCGCGTACTCCTTGGAGGTCAGCCCCTCCACGGGCACAGGGACCCTCCACGGGTCCCCCATGTACCGCTGCCTATCCGCGAAAGCGATCTTGAGGACCTCGGCGAAGAGGTGAACATACTCGGCTGAGCCGAAGGTCAGAGCCCCCACATCGTGGTGCTCCAGCATGTTGAGCATCTGTATGATGTGGGTGCCGCCGCTGCTTCCCGGCGCCATGCTGTACACGGTGTACCTGTCCCTGTAGGTGCCGTGCACGGGGGGCTTCTCGGCGAGCTCGTAGCCGCGGAGGTCCTCCATGGTCAGGATGCCGCCGTTGGCCTCCATGTCTTCCACCACGGCCTTGCCGAGCCCTCCGCCGTAGAGGTAGCCCGAGCCGTGCCTGGTTATGTCTTCAAGGGTCTCAGCGTACTCCGGCATAACCACCTTGTCCCCGGGCCTGAGCGGCTTCCCGCCGGGTAGGAAGGTCTTGGCCGTGTCCTCGTAGAGCCGGAGGTCGCTCACCATGTTCCCGACGTTGAAGCAGAGGTATGGCGTGGCCTTGTAGCCGCCTCGAGCGAGCCTTATGGCGGGCGCCGTGACCTCGCCAAAGTTCAGGCGCCCATGCGTCTTCTGGATGTGCTCCCAGGCCTTGAGGGTGCCCGGGATGGCAACGGCGAGGTGACCGATCATGTTCCTGCGGCCCACGGTCTCGAAGATGTACTGGTCCAGCCTCCGCTCCTTCACCGGGGTGTACATCGTCTCCGTGGCGGCCCTAGGCGCGACGGCGTAGTTGTCCAGAGTCGATATCTCCCCCGTCCCGCCGTCGCGGTAGACGAAGAAACCGGCGCCGAATACGCTCACCATCATGGGCTCCGCGACGGTCAACGCGAAGAGGCTGGCCACCGCCGCGTCGAAGGCGTTGCCGCCCTTCGCCAGCATCTCTAACCCGGCCGAGCTTGCGAGGGGATGGTTCGTCACAACCACTCCTCTGCTACCAACCGCCTCCTGCTTGAACGTCTTCAGGTACCTCTCAGGAACAGGCATCGTTAAACACCGTAGAACGCTTCCAATATCATCTGTTGAAAGTATAACACTTACCACGCAGGCATAGAAACGTGTAAACTCTTTTCCCACCACCTCCATTTACATTACGCCCTCTCCCCACGCACTAGGCGGAGATACACCAGCGACGCTCAGGCCGACGCCTTCGACGCCCGCCTCCTAGCCAAGGAGGAGATTAGGTCTACGTCTTCAACACCAAGCACTCAAGCCTAGAGGAGCCCCCATCGTTTGAGGAGGGAAAAGGATCAGGCTGAGGCCCACTTAGTTCCTGAGGGAGCTGGCCCGGGTCTCAAAAGGCGAGTACGTGGGGTTGAGGCTTCAGAGACGGAAACAATAACTGGGCTTCAATAGTCTGTGAGAGTATTATACAGAAACCTGAAGTTTTTGAGGCCGTTAAGAGGCGTTAAGGTGGTTTAGAGCCGCCGTACGGGTCTCTTCGAGGAACTCCTCCATCGATCCCCTGAAGTAGGTGTGGTTGTGGGTCACCTCGAGGTTGGGGGGTTTCCTGATGCCGTCTATAAGCCGGTTCACCGTCTCCCAGTCCACGGTGCCCCAGCCGGGGGGCTGGTGGCTGTCGTCGTCTCCACGGTTATCATTAATATGCGTCACGGTGAGCCTGTCCCTGAATCCTTTTAGCTCGTCTAGGTTCCCGTGTAGGTTGGCGTGCCCCGTGTCTAGGCAGAAGGAGACGATCTCTTCGGGAAATCTCTCCATGAACCACAGTAGAACGTCGTGGTCGCCCCGGTAACAGTTCTCGAAGGCCAGTGTCACCCCGAGGACGCCGCATAGGGGCGCGACCTCGGCGACGGTCGCCTCGGCTCTACTGAGCCGGTCCTCGAGGAGCGGCTCGTGATACCTTGGCGGATGCACCACGACGGCGTCGCCGCCGACCTTGCTGCAGAACTCTATTCTGTTCTTGAGGAGCTTCACGTACGCGCTGTGCCCAGCCTGGTCGTCGGCGTCGATCCGGGCGGTCTGCGTGGCCGTGCCGTGGACGTCGAGGCAGGTGAGGCCCCGGTCATCCAGCAGCCACCTGTAGAGGTTCATGTCTTCGCGGCTGTAGAGGCGCTCGTTGTCCCAGTCGTCGCACCAGTGCACGTAGTCGAAGCCGTGGTCCTTGAAGAGGCGAAACTTCTCCTCCATCCGGGGCTTGTAGGTGTAGTTGAACATGTCTGTGGTGACGCTGAGCTCCATGGATAATCCATGCCCGATGCCCATTATAAACTGAGAGGAGAAACGCCATCGAAGGGAAGATGGGGTTTAACTGATCTTATTCTTCGCCCCGCAGCAGCTGCATACGATGAAGCCCTGCTTCAGCCTGTCCTCGATGAACGCCTTGCACTCCTCTTTGTCTAGGAACAGGGGCTGGCTGCACGCGTCACACATTTCCTCGTGAAGCTCGGGTTCAGGCATCTCAAGAAATGGTGGTAACACCTGTTAATAAACTTGGGAGGCAGAGGGGAGTCTAGCCCTCGATGAGCTTGAGTATGTCCTCTCTGATGAATGCTATGTACTCGTCAACGGTGCTCTTGCTGAAGTTGGTGACAACGGCGCTCCTTGTGACGCCCACCGTGTAGCCCTTCGCCAGGCTTTTGAACACCACATACCAGATCATGCCATGGTCTATGTAGTCCTTGTAGAGTCCCGTGTCGGCGATGCCTTCGCCGCTGAGGCACAGCTTGTTGACGCTCGGGATGTCCACGTTGTCGAACCAGATGAGGTTCGTCGCCTTGGGGTTGCCCTCGTGGAGCCTCTGAAGGGTCTCGCTGGTTATCCTGCTCTCACGGACGTCTACGTTGAGTATGTCCCCGATCTTCACCGCCACGTGGTTGCTCAGCATCTTCTTGACGCCTCTAGCGACGCTGGGCGCCATCACGACGAGGAAGTGCCTACCCTCGTGGGGCACTATCCAGAACGGCGCCTCCTCGGTCTCCGGCGTCATCCGGGTCCGGCGCCGATAGACTCGCTCTCTCATGAAGTCTCGGGTGAAGACCCCTGTGACCGTGTCCTCGACCTGCTCAAGGTCAATCACCTCGGTCACGAGCTGGGTCTCCTCGTCCTCCAACTCCTCGACCTCTCTCCAGCCCATCAGCGTGTCCCTGGGGTCCCCCTCCAAGCCCCGGACCTCGAAAACCTTCACCGGAAGAACCATATGACCACTGGGAAGCTACACGGCTCACAGCTTAAAAACCCAGCCCAGCGGTCACACCCTGAGCTCCAGACGAGACCACCAGGCTCTGAACTCGTCGTCCAGCAGGTCGCTGTTCTTGAAAACGAAATATACCAGGCCCTGCAATACGGGGAAGAAGTACTCGTCCATGTTGGTCTTGAAGACCTCTAGGACGTTCCTGTGGAATCGTTCCTTGCCCTCGACTTCGTCGAAGTCCGTGGAGACTGTGATGTCCAGGAGGAACTTTATGAAGCCGTAGAGCTGGTAGACGCTGCTCTCCCATATATCCATGAAGGCTTGGCTCCGCTCCAGACCCGAGGACTTGGACTTAAGGAACTCCCCGAACACGTAGCCCGCGGACGTCGCGTCCTGGGCCCTAGCCTGTATCTCCTTGCTCCTGCTGAGCAGGTCGAGCCGGTCCCAGTCCATTTGGGAGTAGAGGTCGGCTACCCCCAGCTCCTTCTTGCCGTAGTCTTGGGCGTATAGCTCGCGGCTCTTCATGGCGTAGGGGAGCCTGTAGAGCCCGGTTTCGATGTCCCTGACTATGAAACCTATCTTGAGGAAGCTTCGGAGGCCATCCGCGAGCTCCTTGTCGCTCAGGCCCGTGGCCTCACGGAGCTCCGGGAAGGACAGCATCTGATCTGACGCCGTGATCAGCTGCCAGATCTTCTTTTCCCCGGGCTTCATGGTAGACACTACATGCTCGCTATGCTGGTTTCACAACGTGCTCTGACGCAGAATATAAAGGCTTGATGAATCATTGGCCCACAAAAGATTGGGTCGTATGACTTGTATGCGTTAAAATACCTTAACTCATGCTCCTCAAGGAGAGCTACATGGACAAGGGCATAGCGGATGCAGACGCCATGATAGTGGTTAGCCACTTCAAGGGCCACGGCAGCGGCGTCTACGGCGGCAGCATCAAGAACGTCGCCATAGGCTGCGGCAGCAAACGCGGCAAGATCGACGTACACCTGTGCCTACACCAGACCGTGGGCTGGAACAGCTGGATCTTCAACGGCGACAACTGCCTGGGCGAGGAGTGCCCAGACCACGTCCTATGCGACAACATGTGCCCCGTCGGCGCCATGAAGATAAAGAAGGACAACACCGAGTGGGACGGCGACGCCTACATATGCTGCTTCGGCCACCAGCGGCCACTCTTCAGGTGCGACCTCTGGGGCCGCGAGAAGTACGAGGACTGGCGTAACTGGTTCCTCGTCGCCATGGGCGACGCCGCCACAGCTACATCAGGCACATGGGCCTGGAGAACGTCGGCTACATAACCTACGCCGTGGACATCACCCCTTCCTGCGACTGCGTCCCAGGCTCGGACAGGCCCGTCATACCCAACCTCGGCGTCCTTGCGTCCCGCGACATGGTGGCCATCGACGTCGCGGCCCTAGACATGTCGGTGCAGACGCCAGGCATCCAAGGGAGCATGGCAGAAGAGAAGGAGGTCATGAACCCGGGCGACGAGAAGTTCACAGGCATCGTCGGCATGAGCCAGTGGATCACCGCCAACACGTGCAGCCGCCTAGGGAGCGGCTCCATGGAGTACGAACTCGTAGAGCCCCTCGTCTCTGAGGACGAAGCGGCCTTCGCCCACCCGCTGTTCAGCCCAGAGACGCCGTCAGGCTACTACCTCGCCAAGGGGCTGAGGAAGTTCGGGTCGTGGACGCCGCCGGGCGGGGTCAAGTACAGGGACAGGCCCAAGGTAAGCATAGAGGAGCTAAGCAGACGGTAGCGTCCCCCCTTTTTACACCCTTTCTGGGTAGTCGGAGATTATGCCGTCGATGCCCATCGCCTTAGCTCTGGCTATGTCGTCGGGCTCGTTCACCGTCCACGGATACACCTTCAAGCCGAGGCCGTGGGCCGAGGACACGAACTCCAGGCTCATCCTCTTGTGGTAGGGGTTAACCGAGTAGGCTCTAACTCTCTGCGCGAACTCGAGGACCTTGCCAGGTGCGTCGCCCACGAGCACGCCGAGCCTCATGTCGTCTGAGAGAGCCCTTATCCATTCAAGCATCCCCAGGTGGAACTAGGAGACCAGAAGCCCGTCGTGGCGTACCAAGCCGTCGCCGACAGCATCCGAGATGACCTCGTGGACCCGGTCCACGCATCCGAGCCCCTTGAGCTCCACGTTTAATGCGGC
This sequence comes from Candidatus Bathyarchaeota archaeon, assembly GCA_030669135.1. GTDB lineage: Archaea > Thermoproteota > Bathyarchaeia > TCS64 > TCS64 > RBG-16-57-9. The sequence continues at coordinate 5,805 of DAOVEE010000118.1, forward strand.
TCGGCCCGACATCTCTTCGAGGACCTCCACTAACGTGGGCACTCTCTCACCGCCCCCTGCGTCGAGCCGCCTGAGATCG
>DAOVEE010000247.1 GCA_030669135.1 Candidatus Bathyarchaeota archaeon
ACCTTGGGGCCGAGGTATGGGCCCACCCAGAGTGCGAGCCCGAGTTCCAGGACAAGGCCGACTACGTTCTGTCCACCGGCGGAATGACAAGGCGGGCCGTGGAGTCAGACGCAGAGATGTTCATCGTGGGGACCGAGCAGGGACTCATCGACAGGCTGAACCGCGAGCAACCCCACCAGATCTTCCTGCCTGCGAAGAGGAACTCTGAGTGCGCCGCCATGAAGCGCATCGACCTAGAAAACCTCTACGAGGCTCTGCTCAAGGAGCAGCACGTGGTGACGGTGCCCGAGGACACAGCAGACAAGGCACGGGAAGCCATCGAGCGCATGCTTCAGATGAGCTAGCAGATACCCTTTTCACGATCCTCATTGCTTGATTTTTCTCGGTGAAGCCATGTCAGTGATAGAGTTCGAGGGGAAGAAGCCAAGGATACATCCCTCCGTGTTCCTGGCCCCCGGGTCATGGGTCATCGGCGACGTCACCCTGGACGAGGACGTCAACGTCTGGACCAACGCCGTCATCAGGGGCGACGACGACACGGTCAGGGTGGGCGCCCGTACCACAGTGCTGGAGGGCTGCCTCATCGAGGCCCCCACCGGGAACCCCGTCGAGATCGGGTCGGATGTCATCATTAGCCACGGCGCCACGGTGCACGGCGCCAAGATAGAGAAGGGCTCAATAATAGGCATCGGCGCCATCGTCTTAGACAACGCTGTAATCGGTGAGCGCTCCATCGTCGGCTCCGGTGCGTTGGTGTCACCTCGGGCCGAGATTCCGGCCAACCACTTGGCTCTCGGTGTCCCGGCGAAGCCCGTCAGGGAGTGCAGGGACGCCGAGCACGAGTACATGCGTAAGGAACATGAGAGGACCCTCAGCAAGGCCAAGGTCTACAAGAAGATATACGAAGGGTAGCGTCTACCCTCTCTTGTTGTGCCGGAACGTGAACGCCGAGGGGCAGAAGTCGTTAAGCATACAACCATCACAGTTCGGCTTCTTGGCGTTGCACACCCTTCTACCGTGCTCTATGAGCAGGTAGTTGGCGGCGAACCACTTGTCCCGTGGGATGAGCGCCATCAGGTCTCGCTCAACCTTGTCCCGGTTCTTCTCCTCTGTGAGCCCCAGCAGCCCGCTGAGCCTGAGGACGTGGGTGTCCACGGCGATGCCCACCGTCTTGTTGAAGGCCCCGGAGAGGACGATGTTCGCCGTCTTCCTGGCCACGCCCTTGAGCTTGGTGAGCTCCTCCATGGTGTCCGGCACCATTCCGCCGTACTCCTCGACGATGGTCTTGGTGGCCGACTGGATGGCCTCGGCCTTCCTGTTGAAGAACCCGCTGGACCTGATGTCATCGATGAGTTCCTCCCTCGGCGCGTAAGCGTAGTCCGCGGCTGTCCTGTACTTCTTGAAGAGGCTGGCGGTGACCTTGTTGATCTGTTCGTCGGTGCTCTGGGCGCTGAGTATGGTGGCCACGAGGAGGTCCAGCGGCGTGGACCAGTTGAGCGCCGTGCCGCTCACGTCGGGGTACGCCTCCTCCAGCCGCCTTATGATCTCCTCTGCGCGTTCACGCTGCTCCATGAGAAGGAGTCTTGCGTGGCTCCATAAAAGCCTTGGAAGCCTTTAATTTCCGCCCACCTGATGCGTTGCTTGAGCGCCTTGTTCTGGAGGAGGAAGAGGGATGAGAAGCCGCGGGAAAGGCTCCCGCCGAGGCAGCGCTGGGTACCCAAGATACTGGGCTGGGGGGTGGATCACCCCGGCATCGTCCACACGCTCCCGGGCGTCGAGAGGACGGAGTGGAGCCTGGAGGTCTCAGGGATGGTGGAGAAGCCACGGGTGTTCACGTGGGACGAGTTCATGGCGCTGCCCCAGACCGAGTCGGTGAGCGACTTCCACTGCGTCGAGACCTGGAGCGTCAAGGACCAGAGGTGGGAGGGCGTCATGTTCAGGGGCCTCATGGACGCTGTGAAGCCCAGCCGCGAAGCGAGATACGTCTCCTTCGAGTGCTACGATGGCTACAACACGAGCCTGCCCATCGAGGAACTAAGGGGCGACGACGTCATCCTGGCGCATAGGCTGAACGGCGAGGACCTGCCCCAGCCCCTGGGCGGCCCCATGAGGCTTGTAGTGCCACCCAAGTACGCCTACAAGTCGGCGATGTGGTTAAACAGGATCGTCTTCATGAAGAGGGACAAGCTGGGCTACTGGGAGTCAGGCATGTACAGCAACACCGCGGACCCGTGGCGGGACGACAGGTACAGGCTGCGTTGATGTAACCGTTAAATCCACAGCCGGCGAATATTCACCGATTGTTCATGGAGTATGATGTTTTAATCAAGAACGCCACCATCGTG
>DAOVEE010000009.1 GCA_030669135.1 Candidatus Bathyarchaeota archaeon
AGAAGTTGGCGCCGCCATTCGGATTTGAACCGAAGACCAACTGCTTAACAGGCAGACGCTCTGACCGGGCTGAGCTATGGCGGCTTGCGACTCTCCAAATATGGGCTGGCTAATATTAATCTTTGTTGCATGGGCTTCACGCGTCAGGAGGAGACGAAGGGTCTCAATGAGGCGTGTAGCCTCCAAGTTTTTTTAACCGGATGAAGGAAAATAGTTGCCATGAGCCAGGGGTACACCGAAAGGTCAGGCAAGGAGTTCAGTAAGATAGCGAAGGAGTACGACAAAGGCAGAAGCAGCGAGAACGTTGAGCTCTGGGCCGCGGAGATCAGGCGGCTCGCCGGGCTCGGAGAAGACTCGTACATCATGGACCTCGGCTGCGGCACCGGCCTGTACACGGTGGGCCTCATGGAGGAAACAGGGGCAACGACCTGCGGCTTCGACCCTGTGCCCGGGATGGTGGGGCAGGCCAGGAATAAGTCACGGGACGTGCACGGGTTCAACGCCATGGGGGAGTGGATGCCCCTGCGCCCCGGGGTACTCGACTGCGTCTTCAGCAGCCAAGTATGGCACCACATCGAGGACAAGCAGGGCACGGCTGACGAGTGCAGGAGGGTGCTCAGGGCGGGCGGCCACGTGGTGATACGCACCATCAGCCACGAGCAGCTCCACGAGAAGGTTGTCTTCAAGTACTTCCCTGAGATTAAGGCGAACCAGCTCAGAGTCTACCCGAGCAACGATGACTTCAGGCGCTACTTTGGCGTCGCAGGGTTCAGGGAGACGGTGTTCCACGCCTACAGCCTTGAGAGGTACCAGTCTGTAGAGGAGTTCGTGGAGATAGCCGAGAAGAGGCTGTGGAGCATGTTCAGGCCCATCTCGGAGGAGGGGCTCAGGAGAGGCGTGGAGGCGCTGTGGAGGTACCACGAGGAGTCGGATGGCGAGCCCGTGCGGAACGACGAGCTCATCACTCTGGTGGTGGCTTCCAAGTAGGTTTTTCGCTGGTCATCTTCGAGGAACAATAAAGCATTCAGTTTAAATCGAAAGTATGTAACAGTTAAAAAGCCGCGGTTTCGTGGTTTTCTCTGAAGGATTATGATGGACCCCAAGATGCTGGCGGAGCTGAACCAGCAGATAATGGAGGAGACGTACAGCGCATATATCTACCACGCCATGGCAGCGGACCTGGAGCACAAGGGCTACAAGGGCATGGCCACGTGGAAGGTGGAGCTGTGGGCGATAGAGAAGCCTCCTTCCACGTGGGATGGCCCCCTGGAGGTCTTCAAGGCGGCCTACGCGCATGAGCAGCACATCACGGGCCGCATAAACCACATGGTGAAGGTCGCCCGTGAGTTGAACGATAACGCCGCCTACAACATGCTACAGTGGTTCGTGGAGGAGCAGGTGGAGGAAGAGGCGAACACCAGCGAGGCGGTGCAGCAGATAGAGATTGCTGGAGGCAACAGCCACGCCATCCTGATGCTGGATAGAGAGATGGGGATTAGGGTCTTCGCGGTCCCCGCGTCTGCGCCCTACTACCCCAAGCCGGGTCAGGCGACGGGCCCCTAACCCTTTTTTTAATCAGTGAGCGCCTTTACACCTGAACATACTTGTCCGGCATCTACGACGCAGAGAAGCTGATACAGAGCATAGCCATGGATAGGTACCACGGCGCCGAGTGGCTCAGCAACGCCGCACTGGGAACCATGATAGCCATTGCGCTGAACGCCAGCGCGGACGACGCCGATGAGCTCCGGGAGACCCTGAAGAGCTACGCGAGGAGGATAGCCGAGTCCAGGCCCAGCATGACGCCGATAACGAACAAGCTCGGCATGTTCTACAGCCGGCTGCCTGAGGGGGCGGCCCTCAACGAGCTCAGGGCCGCAGCGACAAAGTCGGCTTCGATGATCATCAAGGAGTCGAGGAAGGACAGGAGTAGGCTGGTGGAAAACGCTAAGAGCGTGCTGGGGGAGCCCGAAACCGTGTTCACCATCAGCGACAGCAGCACCGTGGCGGACGTGGTCCTCGGGGTAGGCGCAAAGAACGTCGTGGTCACAGAGTCGAGGCCCCAGATGGAGGGCAGGAACCTAGCGGAGAGGCTGGCTGGGGAGGGGGTCAACGTGCTGCTCGTCGTCGACGCAGCCGCAGCCATGTTCATGGAGTCAGCCGACGTCGCCGTCGTGGGCGCCGACAGTGTCCTATACGACGGCGGCTTCGTCAACAAGGTGGGCACCCGTACGGTGGCGCTGGCGGCGCGAGACCAGGGTGTACCCTTCTACGTCGTTTGCTCCACTTCCAAGTTCAACGTCATGAACTACTTGGGCCGCGGCGTCGAGCTTGAGGAGAAGGACCCGGCCGAGGTGGCGGAGCTCGAGGGCGTCAACGTGAGGAACCCGTACTTCGAGGTGGTCCCGGGCAGGCTCGTGACGGGGATAATCACGGAGATGGGAGTCATGGAGCCTCTGGACATCCGCCGAAGGATGGAGGAGATGCGGAAACAGGTGGAGCCCCTCTACCGGTAGCCCTAGAAACACCGCGTTACATCCAGCGTCGTATTTCTGTGGCTACTGGCCCGCATTTACGAAGCTGAAGGGTGCGCCCGCCCACTTCCTCTTTAGGCTGTGGAGGATTGGCAGGGAGACCAGCAGCAAGAGCATGGACATAACCACCACCACATATGTCGCGGCTGGCATTATAGGCATGAGCAGGGCAGCTATCTCCGCCACGATCATGGGAGGGACCACCGCCGCGCAGAACTTGAGGATGATCCTCGCGTCGAAGAACATGGTGTTGGTCCACAGCCCCGTCAGGTAGCTGGTGACGCCGACCACGTACACGCTTGTGGCCGCCGCGAGGAGCAGCCCAAGGGGGACCATACCCATCTGGTGCTTCATTACGCCCAGCCCCACCACGTAGAGCGCCGTGACGCCGGCCGTGAGAGTGAAGTAGACGGCGAGCTTGCCCTTGACCACCTGGTCCACGGAGACGGGCTGGACGTTGAGGTACTCGTTGTGCTCGAGGTTGGTGATGAAGCTGTAGGTCATCACCCCCATGAAGCCCACGAAGCCGCTGTAGAACACGACGTTGAACCCGAGGTCCACGCCTACGCCCCTCTCGAACACCCAGCTCATCAGGTAGATGGCTAGGAGGTGGCCGCTGAAGCTGAAGACCACGGGGCCGAGGGCTCCGCTACGCCGCACCTCGATCCACTCCTTCGCCACCAGAGGGCTCAGCTCACCCATGAACCCGAGGAGACGGTCGACGTCGAGCAGGCTGTCCCTGTAGCGGGACTGCTTGGTCTCGTACTTCTCCTTCATCAGAACCACGCCTAGGAACGCGAACAGGAGCGACGCCGCTGCTGCGACCAATATGCCTTGTAGGTCTCTTAACACCCAGTAGCCGAGGGAGGGCATTAGGTACTCGGGTCCAATCATGCCCAGCGGATAGATCATCGCGATAAGACACGCCAGCACCGCGTATAGGGCGAGGCCAGCTAGCCTGGATCTCACGGAGACCGCTGACAGGGTGAAGCTGAGGCCCATCCCCACCATGAACGCTAGGAAGGTCGTGAGGCCAAGCATGGCGACGCTTGTGAAGCTTACCCCCGCCATGGGCGCCGCCACGCCGATCCCCAGGGTCAAAGGGATGTAGCTGTAGAGGAGGTAGAAGACGGCGTCCTTGGCGTAGAACACCGCCATCATACGCCTGAAGCTCACAGGGTAGGTCTGGGGCATCTGCATTATCATGCTCACCTGTCCGAGGCGGCGGGTCATGACGTGCTCACCAATGCTACCGAAGTTGCCCACGAAGAGGCCGTAGACGACGCTCGCGGCGTGGAGCATGAGCAGAATCGTCGCTGTCGGCATCTGGCTCAGGAGCAGGGGCGCAACCACGGCAAGGAACGCCGTGAACACGAATATCATGGCGGGGAAGAGCCCGGAGCCCAAGGGCCCCACCAGGCTTTGGTGTAGCCTCCACTCCTCCTTCATCATGGCCTTGAAGATGCGGACGCTAAGCGATTGCCCCACCCTCCACCGCCCTCAGGAACACTTCCTCAAGGTCGCCGCCTTGGCTTATCTCCTCGAGCCTCCCTTGCTCCACTATGCGGCCCTGATGGATCACGGCTACAGTATCGCACAGCCTCTCGGCTATCTCCAGTAAGTGAGTGCACATGAATATCGTGCACCCTTTAGAGGCTACCCTCTGAAGGTACTCCCGTACGCGCCGCTGGTAGATGGGGTCCAAGTTGATGAAGGGCTCGTCGAGGAGCAGCAGCTCAGGCTCGTGGATGAACGCCGCCGCCAGCATCACCTTCTGCCGCTCCCCCTTGGACAGGTCCCTGCAGAGGATGTCCTTCTTGTCCTCCAGGTCGAAGAAGCGTATCCACTTCTTGATGCGTTCCTGGACTTCGTCCAGGCCCCTGATCCTGCAGGTCAGCTCTAGGGTCTCTTGGGCGGTGAGGAAGGTGGGCGGCGTCTCGGCCTCGGGGACGATACCTACACGGTGCTTGAGCCTGATGGGGTCGGTGTTTGGCACGCCTGCGGTGACGACAGTGCCCGTGTCCGGCTCCAGCTGCCCGGTGAGTACCCTGAGCAGCGTCGTCTTGCCCGCCCCGTTGGGGCCGAAAAGCCCGAAGAACTCGCCCTCGTTCACTGTCAGAGAGATGCCCTGCAACACCCTCGTGGAGCCGAAGCTCTTGGATACGTCGCTCGTCTCTATGGCTGGCATGACCTTCACCGGCGAAACCGTTTCTGGTTTCTGGCTGTGGCAGCGTCTAAAATGATTATGAAATACTAAGATGAGAGCTCCAATCCACATGTTCCCCTGCCTGATAATTAAAGTCTCAACCGGTGCTCCATCAAAGATAAATTACTGGGGGTGGAACCTGTGAGACAGTGTGGCGTCCCGCAGCCACTCGAGGGTCCAGAGTTGAAGGAGTTCACTGCAGACGGCGTATTCGCCTTCGCGTGCTTACTTGCCTCCATAGTCTACTCCGCCGCCGGAGACAGCAAGCAGGCCCTCTTCTTTATCGGATGCGCCCTCGTATTCGTAGCCAAGGACATAACCAACAACAACACAGTGCATAGTACACAGCCAGAACCCATCAGATAAAAAAGGAGGATGGTCCTTAACCGATGAACTCCTTGACCGGGTTCGCTCCCGAAGGTTCGAGGTGCTTGGCGTGGAACTCGTATACTCGCTAAGCTCGGCTCAGTACGGAAGGCCCAATAGTAGCGCTCCCCGTCAGACGGGAACTCCTCCAGCCTCACGCCTTCTAAGCCGATGGCCTCGGTCTGTTCCCGCATGTAATTCGCGATCTCCCTGAACTGGGGGAAGGGGCGTAACCGCCCATCAGGCTGAGGCGCCTGAAGTGGTTGCGGGCGAGCTCCCCGGAGGCCTCTTCGATGATGGCTTGGAGGGTCTCGGCGGACAGCCAGAGGGGCGGCCCTATCAGGGTCTTCTCATAGCCATCATTAAACCTCCGTTCTCTCAGCGTGTGTCTTAACCCGGGGAACATAGTGTATCAACTGCTACGGAGGATATGTAATTTTACTCAGGTACCTCTCTCTCTTCGACAGGATCGGCTTACAGCCCGCACGTGATGGAGAAGCGGGTCAGGCTTGGCGGAGACCACACGAGGTTCAAAATAGAGTAACCCCCGCGTTTTCCTGACGCGAGATCGCCATCATTCTAGGCCCTCCATAAACTTAAGCCCAGATCTTACGATGAGGATACTTGGAGACTGAAACCCGTGAGAGGCCTTAGGGCATACTTGGAGCTGCTGAAGGAGGCGGTGCCGGATCAATTTGTCACAGTATGCGAGCCGATTGACTGGAAGTACGAAGTCACCTCTTACGTCACGGAGATGGAGAAGAGACAGACGAACCCCGCCGTGATGTTCGAGGACGTGAAGGGGGGCTCGACGCCCCTACTGGTGAACCTGTTCGGACACGTGGACAGGATAAGCCTGGGGATCGGGGAAACACCCAAGGTAAGGACTAGGCTCGGCTTCTACGATGAATGGAACAGGCTCTTCGTGAGGGACGTCCCGCCGATCATGGTGAAGAACGGGCCCGTCAAAGAGAGGAAGGCACTCGGAGGGGACGTCGATTTACGCTCGCTGCCTATCCCCAGGTTCTACGAGCAGGACGGCGGAAGGTACGTCACCGCTGGGCTGTTCCTCGCCAGAAACCCGGAGAAATTGGAGGAGATAAACCTGTCCTACGTCAGGATGCACCTCCAGGGAAAGAACCGCTTCGGTGTGAGCTTCCACTCAAGGGGCCACATGTGGCAGTACTTCGAAAACGCCAAGGCAGTCGGTGAGCCCATGGAGGCAGCAGTGATAATCGGGGCTCACCCATCCCTGTATCTGGCGGCTGCAGCGAAGATCACCGGCGAGTACCACAAGGCAGGCGCGTTGACCGGCGAGCCGGTGGAGCTGGTGAAGTGTGAGACAGTCGATCTCCCGGTGCCCGCAGACGCAGAGATAGTGTTAGAGGGGAAGGTGCTCCTCGAGGAGGAGGACGAGGGGCCCTTCACAGAGTACACGGGCTACATCAGCGGCAGATCGACGAGAAACCTGTTCAAAGTCACCGGGATGACCCGGCGAAGGGACGCCGTGTTCCTGGCTGTTGCCCCAAGCAACTCCGCTGAACATCTTCTCCTCAGCGGGTTACCCAAGCAGGCGAGGATATCCCGTGCGATGACGGATTTCATCCACACGCCGGCGCTAGAGGACATCATATGGCCTGTGTGGGCCACACATTTCGCGTGTTTCATCTCCATGAAGGAGTCAGTCAGCGGGATACCTGGTCTCGCGAAGCAGATGGGGCTGCTTCTACTGGGGCTGGACCATTACGTCAAGATGGTCGCCGTTCTCCCCCACGGCATGGACGTGTCTGACTCAGCCCGCGTCCTCGGAGCCATCGCGGAAAGATGCGACTTTAAGCTGGGAGCGGGCGTCGACGTCGTCGGCACGGTCTACAGTCAACTGCTCGATCCTTCCTCGGTTAAAGCCGGGATTTCATCCAAGATGATCATTGACGCAACCGGACCAAGGGTGTCTTCAGGGAAGGAGATCGAGTTGACTGATGTCATCGGCATCAAGGAGATCAAGGACGCGTCGTTCCTTCATGGGAGAAGCCCCGCCCTATGCCTTATCCGCCCCGAACAGGGGGTGAAGGACCTTAGCTGGGTTTTCGAGGAGAAGGCTTTGTCGGGGTGCAAAATGGTTGTCTGTGTCGACGATGACATCGATATCCATGATGGACGGCAGATACTGTGGGCGATGGCGACCAGATTCCAACCCGCGGAAGACTCGGTCATCAAGGATAATAGGCTTGTTATTGATGCGAGGAAAGGTGACGAATGGACGGCTTTGAGGGCTACGCTTCCATTCGAACGAGTCACCTAAGCTCATAACGAATTGATTCAAGTAATTACCCTTAATGTAAGGTGCGGGAGGAGGGAAAAGAACATAGATTTCCTGGAAAACAACAGCGTTGAAGGTGGTTGGGTTCGAACATATTCATCTACGCACGCGTCCTCACTTCGTTTTCTCATGTATCTTACCATACTGTAGGCGAGCTGAACCAAGTTTTTTCAGTGTTTCTGGGAAGAGGTTGAGGTCTCTATGCGGAAGCAGTAAAGCGTCCATGAAAGCTTGATTGTAGCCTGTGATGGCTGCCAGCTCGATGTACTCGACCCTTCTTCTCATGTTTTGAGCTTCCATACGGATCCCTCTCGATAGAAGCGCCATCCGTGCACCGGTCCCTGCGGCGTTTCCCACCTGCCGGATGTCCAGGGTGTTGAACTCTGGGATCATCCCTACATTGACGGCGCTCTCACGGTTGATGTAGGTTCCGAACGCCCCGGCCATGTAGATGTGAGTGATTTCGCTCGGCTTTACCCCGAGACGGCTCAAAGCCATCTGGGCCCCGGAGAACATGGCGGCTTTGCCTTTCTGCAGCTCCCGGACGTCGAGCTGGGTGACGACTATGTCGTTTCCGACGCCATATTCCCTTTTCCAGGCCAACACGTACTCGGAGACGTTGCCGCTCCTCCTGATGCGTGGATTCTCTATCTCCCCCCTGATCTTTCCCGAGGTGTCTACGATGCCCGCTTTGAGCATCTCTGATAGGGCGTCGATGAGCCCTGACCCGCAGATGCCGACGGGTTCGGCGTCGTCTATGGTAGTGAGGGAGGGTTCGAGGGTGTCCGGATCGATCCACACTCCCTCTATGGCGCCTGAGGCCGCCCTCATCCCGTGCTTGATGTGTGCGCCTTCGAAGGCTGGCCCCGAGGCGCAGGAGCAGGCGACTATGCGGTCCTTGTCGCCGACGACTATCTCGGTGTTGGTGCCGATGTCGATCAAGAAGCAGAGCTCGTCTGACCTGTGGACCCCCGTGGCTAGGATGGATGCGACGCAGTCCGCCCCGACAAACCCGGCTATGAGTGGGAGAACATTTATCTTCCCCTTGGGGTTCCCCAGGTTGAAAGGCCCTGAATCCAGGTCTCTGTGCCCCACGTCTTTCGGCATGAAGGGGCTCCGAGCCAGTGGACGAGGATCCAGGTCTAGGAGGAAGTGCTGCATAGCCGTGTTCCCCACGAACACCAGCTCATATACGTCACGCGGATCCGCGTCAACCTTCCTACATGCGTCTGAGAGCAACTGTTGGATGCCTTCAACCAACGACCTATGCAGGGTTTCCCGCTGGTCGCCGCCGCCCAACGCGTAGGTGAGTCGAGTAATGATGTCCTCGCCGTACGGTATCTGGGGGTTCATGGCGGTTTCAACGCTCAGCACCTCGCCGGTTGCGAGATCCATCAAGTATCCTGCCAGCTTCGTGGTTCCGACGTCGACGGCGAACCCATGGATCGGCGCGTCACGGGATGGAAGCGTCTCAATGACTGTGTCTCCGTACAGTATCTGCGTGGTTTCACCCGTTGTCTGTTTTCTTATTTGAGGATCGAGTGTCACGGGGGTGCCCAAGCCCTCGCTCTGGAGCCTCTGAACGCCTCTCCGGCTCTCCCTGGGTACGAGGATGACCACGTCACCCATTATCTCTGAGCGGCATGCGAGCCTATAGCCCTCGCCTAGTCTGTCTCCACCGAGTAAATCTGCCTCCTCGAGAGTCGGGTCGCTCACGTTTTCCGTGCCCTGCACGATTTTTACGATGCACTTGCCGCAGGAGCCAGCCCCCCCGCAGATTGAGTTAATGTCGACTCCGAGGTCTCTCGCAGCCTGAAGCATAGTTATTTTATGATCGAATCTAGCTTTCCTTCCATGGGGCTGGAACACGACCTCGAAGCTTGGGGACAAGGAATCAATGAAAGGGTTGACGCCCATCGTTTAGTTATTTGCATTTTAAAAACATCGAATACCACATATGATGGGAGGAGGCATCAAATTGTTTGACTTTTCCGTGAAGCAGAAGACCTACGAGATCAACGGCACCGTGATCGGTGGAGAACCCGGCCTTACTCCGACCGTGATGGTAGGCTCCATGTTCTATAAGGGGGATAAAACGGTGGAGGACAGGGCTAAGGGACTGTTCAATAAGGATGAAGCCGAGAGCCGTCTGCGGAAAGCGGAGGAGATGTCAGACTTGACGGGGCTGCCTACGATGGTGGACCTCATCGCGGAGAACGCCGTGGCGGCGGCGAGGTACCTGGACTTCATGGTCGAAGCCACGGACATGCCCATCTTCCTCGACATCGTGTCTGAAGACGGTCTCACAGAGTCACTGCAGTACACCTCCGATCACGGGATGATGGAGAGGATCATACTCAACTCGTTGAACCCCCACTCAGGCGAACATGTGTACACGAAGATCAAGGAGACGAGATGTACCAGCTCTGTCCTGTTGCTCCACAGCGCCGAGCACGTGTTAACCTCCAACAAAGACGCGCTCATAGAGGAGATGGTCCCCAAGGCAGAGGCGGCGGGGATAAAGAACATACTCATGGACACGGCGGTCATCGATATCCCGACCCTGGGGTTAGCGACAAAGGCGATTCACCGGATCAAGGACAAATACGGTTACCCGTGTGGCTGCGGCGCCCACAACGCCATAGCGTCATGGAAGAGGCTGAAGAAGAAGTACTCGAAGGACGCCGTCACCGTTGCGATAGGCGTGGTAAACGCGTTGCCTACGGCTGTAGGCGCCGACTTCGTCATCTATGGGCCGTTGAAGAACGCGGAGACTATTTACCCGGCGGTGGCGATGATTGACACCGCTTACAGCCAGCAGATGATAGAGAGAAAGATCAGGCCAAGCAGGGATCACCCTCGGTTCAGAATAGGCTAAACCATTAGTCATTATCTATAAATTTAGGATAAATAATCGTAGAACTTGTTCTCATCGTAACGCTCTAAGATATTTATTTACACGGTTAGAGATGGGTATGATTCCCTTTTCGAACGTCTCTTCAGTCTTCCCCGGTGGCCGTGTGGCATCAAAACCTGCCTTACAGCCGAGCCTGTTTTCTGTATCCGAGGATGGGTCGAGTCTTGAGGCATACGAGTTGGGGATGATGATCAGATCTTTATCGCCTTGGAAGCGGGTCGCTAACGCCCACTCCACATCGTATGTGTCGTAGGGATCAATGTCCGAGTCGACGACGACTGCGTGCTTCAAGGCAGGCTGTGCGTCGAACATAGCCATTAAGACGTTTCTCGGGTCCTCCTCATCGGTCTTCTCGAATGACGCCACGCAGTGTAGCCAGCTGGACCCGCTGGGAGTCATGTTCACCCCCTTGACGGCGGCGCCCAAGTCCCTGATGCGCTCCCAGACCTTCACCTCGTTAGGGATCCCCTCCAGCAGACGGTGCTCACGGCTTGCCGCAAGCAGCCCCTGATAGAGGTAATCCTCACGGTGCATCGATCCAACGATCTCCACCACCGGCTGAGGCTTACTCTCTTTCCGTGTACCGGTGACGCACACGTAGGGCCCCTCCAACGCCTCCTCGTTCACCATTATCCTGGCTTCCAGAACTAGCTCCGTGTCGGATGGGGCGAAAGCGTCGACGTGCGGGCACTCACATAACTTGAGGCCACCGTCAAGCAGCGTGTTGGCGACGTCAAACTCAGACACGTTAAAGGGTGGATGCAGCGCCCCCGCCAGCATCACCGCGGGGTGCACGCCTATACTTATGCTGATGTCGAGTGTTTCCCCGCCTGATTCTCTGGTCTGCTCGACGTATCGAGACAGATGCCCCGGCTGGATGCAGATGGATAACCTGTTGTTATCCAGCACATCCATCCTGTGGTACGAGACGTTCCCCCCGGCTCCGTCCGGGTTCTTGGCGTATACCACAGCCGAAGTAATGTAGGGTCCCTGCTCTTCATCGTAGTGGGTGAGAACCGGCACCTCATGTAGGCTGAGGTTTCCCACGACCTCCATGACCGGCCCATCCTCCGTCCTGCATGGACTCGGGTTGTTCAAGGCGTGATGAAGATGCTCGTGAAGCCTGTCCCGTGTAACGCCAAGGCTGGCGGATATGCTCTCACGGGAATAGCAGACGTTGGCCACGACTTTCCCGTCGAACCCTTCAACGTCGTCGAAGAGGATGGGTCCTTCCCCATCGTGTTTCTTTATGACGTAAGGTATCTCGTACCGGGGGGAAAGCGGCTCATCTACGTGGATGAGGCGTCCCTCTGCCTCCATTTCTCTTAGATAGTCTCTCAGCGTCAACCTTCATCAGCCGCGAACTCGATTACTGTGCCGCATTGAAGCAGCGTGAACCGTTCTCCCATTCGATCCGATATACTCTTCATGGCCTCGAACCCGGTGCAATGGCCCGCGCACACCGTCTCAGCCGCGTCCAGCTCGTCAACCGTCTTGCTTAGTTGCTCCTCGTTGGCTACCCTGAGGTGGAACCCACCGATGACGCCGATGATCTCTTCGACGCCGGTTATTCTCTTCGCCTGTTTCATTATGTTGACTATGCCTGCGTGGCTGCACCCGGATATTATCACTAACCCTCGTCCAGCGACGTTGACTATTAGGCTCACGTCGTCGAGCTCCGGGTCCTGAACCATCTCTTCATCCATCTCTATGTGGACGTTCTCCAACGGCTCGTAGCTGGTGACCCGCTGAATCTCTCCTGTGGTCATTACCCCCGGTATGAACGCGAAGGGCTCACGTGAGAGAAGCCAGCTTCCTCCGTTCGCCTCAACCGTTGATCTGCTACTTCTCTCAGGGACGCCGATGTACTTCATGTTTTGCCTGACGACGTAGCATCTGCGGAAAATTTCTGGGTGCGCGACTATTTTTACCCCTTTTCGGGTCTTCTCCGTGACTCCGCCCAGGCCACCGGTGTGGTCGTAGTGGCAGTGCGTTAGGAAGATATACTCGATTTTGGAGGGGTCTACGTCTAGCAGCTTCATGTTATGCAGGAGCGGCTCTGAGGTGAGCCCTGTGTCCACGAGCAACCTCAACTCGGTGCCCTGTCTCTCCGCCTCGACGAGTAACGATAACCCAAACTCTCCCCAGAGCTCCGTGTCGTACCCTGCGTCGTCCACCACCAGCGCCGTTATTTTCACCCGGTCAACTTCCCCTATCTGAACCAATTCAGGTCTCCTTCCTCAACCATCCAATCACGCTGCCTGAGGGAATCAGGGAAGCCGTAGGTCCTCCCAGTCTTCCTCCAGAAGCCGCTTATAGTCCTCCGTCGTGGCTCGGTTGTTCCTGTTCAGCACGGTGGGCTCTGTCTCGTGTTTCCCGTCCGCATAGATCAGGATCGTGTTGCCGTATGTCCCCGCCAGTTTATCCAGCTCCTCCACGCATTCCTCGGGGGAGAACGAGCCGCTGTACTCCCCTCCCGCGATGGGGGAGCAGAACTTGCCGTCATGGTGGAACCTCGCCAGCACCTTGTTCCCCCTGGGCCAGTCCAGTATGACGTTTTTCATCGAGATCTTCAGGCGGGCGTTGTCGAACGTGGCCTCATACTCTGGGACCCAGACATAGTGGTGGCTCCCGGGCACCTCTCCTTCCATCAGGTAGTTGTCGATGCCCAGCATCTCAAGGGCCGCGCTCATTATCATTCCCTGAACCATGCAGTGACCCGCGCTGGTCCTGAACGACTCGTCGATGGAGTACTCGATTAGGCACTCGTCCCAGAGATGGCCCCACACATACCCGTAGTTGGGTAGGGAGACCCTTCCCACCCACTCCTTGTTGAGGACGACGAGCTTATCGTATCCACTCGCCTCAAGGGAGAGGGCGACGAGGTACGCAGCGATGGGGCTCAATTTGTTAGCCCTAATGAGTATCTGCTCAAGGTAGCCATAGTATTGCCATGCTCTGGCTTTCTTCGCCGGGAGGGCTACATCCCATATGCTGTGCAGAGGGAACCACTCAGACAGCGGGGTGGTGCAGGTCTGGCGGCCGGTGCTGCGGCAGCTACAGATCTCCGCCATAGCCCTTTGAGCCCTGTTTTCTAGTCTCGACACGTCTCTCAGTTTCTCAACGATTTCCTTCTCGAACGGGGTTAAATCGGGAACATTGTTTTTTTCCGCGTATCCTTCCACGGCTTTATGGAGCTCTGGGTCCCTGTCGGTATCGTCCCTGCTCATCAACGGATACCAGACATGTTCCTCGTTGAAGATTAGCACGGGGTCACCGTCAACCTCCGGAGCCTGTCCCTGGGTTACGGCGTCAACCAGACAATCATCCCGATAAAGATAGGTTCTCTCGTTTCCGCAATGAACTATGTACAGTCCCTCGTGGCTTCCCCTGCTGACCCTCTCCCTCTGGTATAGGAGGGCGGCTTTCTCCAGCTCGGTTACGGTGTTCTCCCTCGTCTTCAGAGTGCTTGCTACGGGCAGCATTCTCCTGTCGAGAAAAGGAAGAACGGGGTAACCTTCCGGGTAAAGGTCCTTGAAAGACGCTAGTTTGAATGCGTCAAAGTCGACGGCTGCGAACTTGAAGGGAGGGTACTTCCGGAACTGCATGTCCGTGAGAAACTCGCGGCTATGCACGTCCTTCACTGCGTAGGAGTTGCTGTACCCACGGTTTGTTGTTATGTGTGTTATGAACCTCGAGTCCCCCTTCAGATGGACCTCGGGGTGAATGAGAGACAAGACCCGGGATGCGTAGAGACCGTATCTCGTGTACCTGTCGTCTTTAGCCTCAGATACGGCTTTTCTCCAGGCCCCCTCATGGACCTTCGCTGATAAATTCATTTTGATACCACGGTTATGCTCTAAAAAGAAATCAACTGAGTATGGGTTTATTACACTTGGGAGCCCCAAAGCGAACGAACTCTTTTTCACATTCAGATCGTACCAAAGAATTCTGAACCACTTTTTAAAGAGAGAAAAGGACCGGGAGGAGGGAAAAGAACACAGATTTACTATTAGGTAGCCTCTTTTTGTGGCTAAGTCAAAACCCGTTGAATAACCATGCTCTCCGTTCGAGTCTAGTAAACAGATTTATCAACGTCTACTAATCAATAGTGGAAAGCATGGTTTCCCACTATGATCCTTCCGACTGGGAGCTTACCAAACGACTATTAGGGTATATGAAACCGTTCATGGGCATCTTCGTAGGAATAGTTCTTACCGCGTTCGGAAGACACGGCGTCTTCGCGTTAATTGCTCCACTCATAGTGGCCCTTATAATCGACTTTATCCTCGTGCCTATGCCTGGACGTACACACTGGTTCATTGATCTCGTGAAAAACTGGACAGGAGTAACCGACCAAACAGGCCTTTTACTAATACTATGCAGCATAATAATTCTCCTAGCGATAATCCGTGGCTTTTTCCACGTAACCCACATCACGCTACGGGCGACTCTTAGTCAAAACATCTTACGTGTCATGAGACGTGACTTCTACTACGCCCTCATCAACAAGTCGTTCACATACCTCGACCAGGTGATGTCAGGGCAGATCATCAGTCGTATAACCAGCGACATGGGGGCCATAGACCTGTTCTACAGCGAGACCGTGCGGGAGATCTTTAGGCACGGCATGCAGTTCTTCTTCACGCTGTACATTCTCTATCTCATAAACCCCGAGCTTACCCTCATATGCTGCATACCGCTGCCTTTCATCTTCCTTAGCACCCACATGTACTCAAGCAGGATAAGCAGCTACCTGACCAGAGCGAAGAACCAGTTCGGGGACCTAAACAATGTGCTAGTGGAAGGCATAGTAGGCCACAAACTCATCAAGACCCATAGCATGGAGAACCACTTCTTTGAGAGATTTCAGGAACAGAACGAGGCATACGTGGACACGAGCCTCCAAGCGTCACGTATCCAGAGCCTGTACAGTCCGAGCTCAGCGGCTATGGTCGCCGTCGGCGTGGCCCTGGTAATATTCTATGGTGGTCAGGAGGCTGCTGCAGGTCATCTGAGCATTGGAGAGATCGTGTTGTTTGGAACATACTTCATCCAGCTTGTTGGCCCCATGAGAATGTTCGCTCGCCTCATCATGTTCTACAACGATGCCATAGCTAGTGCCAGAAGGGTCTTCGAGGTCATCGACATAGGCGAGGACGTGCCAGAAGCGCGGGAGCCAGTTGGGTTGGAGATGAGGGGAGAGATAGTTTACAGCGACGTATCGTTCAGCTACGGAGAGGGTAAAGAGACATTACGGAACATAAACCTGAGGATAGAGCCGTCACAGCAAGTAGCTCTCATGGGATACGTTGGCTCCGGAAAGACGACACTGGCTGAGCTCGTGCCACGTTTCTATGATGTTACCTCAGGCAGGGTCATGGTTGATGGTGTGGATATCCGTGACATAGAGCTCAAGGTGCTCCGTAGACAGGTGGGCATAGTGCTCCAGGATATTTTCATCTTCTCCGATACTATCAGGAACAACATCGCGTACGGAAAGCCAGATGCAACTGATGAAGAGATACACGCAGCAGCAAAGGCAGCCCAGATCCACGAGTTCATAGAGACCATGCCCAGAGGCTATGACACTGTGGTTGGGGAGCGAGGAATAACGCTGTCAGGTGGACAGAGGCAGCGAGTATCGATTGCTAGAACACTGCTAACGAACCCAAGGGTACTCATATTGGATGACTCGACGAGCAACGTTGATGCGCAGACAGAGGTCCTCATCAGGAAGGCAATAGACACCCTTCTCGAAGGACGCACAGCGTTGATCATCACTCAGCGCGCCTCAACCTGTGAAGCCGCGGACAAAGTCGTCGTCATGGAGAGGGGCAGGATCATCTCCGAGGGAAAACATCGAGAACTGCTTGAGTCAAGTGGTAGCTACCGACAGCTGATAGAATCGCAGGCCTTGGATATCGGAGGAGGTGAGTCCTAGAGTGGCTGAGTATGTGGATAGGTACGATATTGGCTCCCTGGAGTCCACCTCGAGAAGGATGAGCGACCTTGAGATCGTAAAAAGGATTATCATGGAATACATGTTGAAACACAAGGCTCTCTTCACTCTGGAGATAGTTCTCATCTTATTCAAGATGATGACGGTCTTGGCTGGACCCTATCTTTACAAGACGGTGCTGGACTTTTATATCGCACGTACGCCGACGGATGACTCGGTGTGGCTGGCGAACATCATAGATTCAATTGCGGTAGTCATGACACATCAAACAGAGCCCACACTGAGCGGCGTCCTTCTCGTGGCAGCCCTCTTCTACGTAGCTATAGCACTAATAGAATGGGCTGTGACAAGCGCTCAGCTCTACTACATCGAGAAGCTTGGGCTCTTTGTCATCGCGGATATCAGGGCAGACTTCTTCAGCCACATCAACAGCCTGTCCCAACGGTTCTTCGAGTACGGTAACACCGGTAGGCTCGTCTCGAGGGTCACAAACGATGCCGAGGCGTTGAAGAAGATACTCTCAACCGGGGTCATCGGGCTCGTGGCTGACCTAGTCATGACCCTATCGATCATCCTTGTGATGGCGTTTATAGACTTCCAGCTCACTCTTGTGGCGCTTCTGATCGCACCTCTCCTCGCAGTCGTAAGCAGAGTCTTCCAGAAATTGATTAAAGACGCATGGAGAATAGCCCGCCGAAACGTCGCGTCACTCACAGGGAAGGTCCAGGATCTGATGTATGGGGCCAAGCTCACGAAGTCGCTGGTCCAGGAGGAGCGTAGTCTCCGTGAGTTCGACGAAGTCAATGAACAGAACATGCAGACCCAGATAAAGGCCGAGACCGTATCAGTGGCCTACAGCAGTGTGGCCACGGTGCTCGGCAGCGTCATGACGGCTGCAATATGGTATCTCGGGGGGATGAAGGTTCTCGGCTCCACCCGCACCGTCGGCCAGTTGGTGGCTTTCAGTACTTATTCTGAGATCTTCTTCACCCCTATACGGAACCTTGCGATGATGTATGGGGAGATCCAGAGCGCCCTTGCGGGGGCGGAGAGGATATTCGTCATCTTGGATCAGCAACCAGAGGTGATGGAGAGCGAGGAACCCATCCAGCTAGATGAGGTGAGAGGGGAGATCGCGTTCAGGGACATTAGTTTCAGCTACGTCCCGGATCAACCTGTGCTCAAACACATAAACCTGAATATCAAGCCTGGTGAGAAGGTGGCGATATTCGGACCCACTGGCTCAGGTAAGTCGACGATGATTAACCTGCTCGGCAGGTTCTACGACCCAATTGAAGGAGTCGTCGAAATCGATGAACACAACTTACGGGATCTCTCATTCTCGACGTTGAGGAAAGTCGTCTCGATCGTGCTTCAGGAGCCTTACCTGTTCAACGGCACCGTCGAGTATAACCTCAAGTTCGGTAACCCGGAGGTCTCCGACGAGGAGATGGTCCGCGTGGCCAAGTACGTGGGCATGCATGAGGCTGTGATGGAGCTCGAGGAAGGCTACGAGACGGTTCTACATGAGAGAGGGACAAACCTCAGCTACGGTCAGAGACAGCTGATATGCCTCGCGAGGGCCATCATAGTGGACCCCCGTATCCTTGTGTTTGATGAGGCCACCAGCAGCGTCGATCCATACACCGAGGCAAGGATACAGGATACTCTACGAAGAGAGATGATGAACAGGACCGTGATACTCGTAACCCACAGAGTGTCAACCGTGAGGGACATGGACAGGATAATCGTGCTCAAGGACGGGGTCATCGAGGATGAGGGGCACCATGACTGGCTGATACAAAACAGTAGCTTGTATAGAGAACTCTGTGAGATGCAGCTAGTAGAAATGGGCTAACAACTTAGACTAGGCTTAATTAGGTGCGGGAGGAGGGACTAGACCACAAATTTACTAGTAAAAACTAGGTTTCAAGCGCGCGCCCTAGTGGATCGGGGGCGCCGAGTCGAATAACTTTTCATCTGGACCAGGTTTAGAAGAAAACTAACCCCTTGGGAATGAAACGAAATACCTTTTCGTAAAGCTGGGGAAACAACTATAGCGTACAATCATTAGGTAATATCATCGACAGTGAATTCTTTGTCTTTTAGCCCAGGTATTTTATTTGGTTGAAACATCCAACGCGGTTCACATATAATGTGTTCCTCGTAGTCATTGTATTTGAAAATCAGTAATTTTGGTTGACAGGCGGACTTGCCCGTCGGCGCACAGCTGGTCCCGCTGGACATCGACGGATACGGTGTTCCGAGTGACTGGTATCTTCAACTTGGTGGGAAAACGGGTATGATGCTACGAGGAGAGATACCGCTTTCAAGGACCTATCATACTGTCGTTGAAAGAACGTCAACGGCGCAGAGCCATGCCCCCTGGGCGAGTTAACCTTTTTCGAATCCTTCAATAACCTAGGCGGGATACATCACAGAATGGTGAAGCCGCCGCCCTTCGACCTGTCGCTCCCATACATCACCAAGGGGCTGGAGGGTATAGGGGGCAGGATCAGGGCGCGCCCCGAGGACTTCGTGGTCGAGGAGGTTGCCCTCTACGAGCCCTCGGGCTCCGGGAGCCACCTCTACGTCAACATAACAAAGAGGAACCAGACCACCCGGGACGTGCAGCTCCAGCTGGCAGAGCTCTTCAACCTCAGACCCGAGAACATAGGCACCGCGGGGCTCAAGGACAAGTACGCCGTGGCCACGCAGACGTTTAGCGTACTCTTCGAGAGGAACGACGTGCGGTCCAGCGACGCCGTGGAGCTCATTGAGGGCAGCTTGGACGTCAAGGTGAACTGGGCCAAGTTCCACGGCAACAAGTTCAGGGCGGGCCACCTCATAGGTAACAAGTTCAAAGTAATGATCACCGACATACGTATGCCCACGAGCCGGGCCGCCGAGAACACGAGGAGCATAGCCGAAACGATCCACCTGAAGGGGCTGCCCAACTACTACGGCGAGCAGAGAACCGGGAGAGGCGGCAAGAACGTGCAGAAGGGTTGGGAGATACTTCAGGGGCGGAAGACGTTCGCCGACAGGTGGCTCAGGAAGCTCCTGGTCTCAGCGTACCAGAGCCACCTGTGCAACAGATATCTGGCCGAGAGGGTGAGGCGCGGTCTCTTCGGCAGGCTGCTGCTGGGCGACATAGCGAAGAAACACGAGACGGGCGGTATATTCTGGGTGAATGACCCTGGGGCCGAGCAGCCCCGGTACGATGCCCAAGAGATCAGCTTCACGGCCCCCATGTACGGGTACAAGATGTCCCAGCCGCTGGGCGAGGCAGCCACCCTCGAAGCCGAGATACTTGAGGAGTCTGAGATGTCCTTGGAGACGTTTAGGCGCATGAGGGTCACCGGCACCCGTCGTTTGGGCAGACTGACGCCCAAGATCGAGGTGGCTGAGGCGCCCCGGGGAGTCCAGCTTTCGTTCATGCTTCACAAGGGCGGTTTCGCCACAACCCTGCTCAGGGAGTTCATGAAGACAAAGCCAGAGGATTAGACTGGAGGATACGGAGCGTTTCCTCCTCATGAAGACTCTCATTCAAAAGATCGTGGCGGCGATCCCTGCCACCAGTTGAGACAGCTCTAAAGCGATACGATGATTTTTTCCGCCTTTTTTCCTGTCATCTCGACGATGTCGATTCGGCCGACGTGCACCTTTGAGACGCTGCCCGGCTTCACCTGTCTCTCAATGATGTCCCCGGGGTTGTCGTCGAGCTGCCTTACCATGATATCCAGCGCCTGCCTCTTCCCCTCGTAGTCCTCGACGAAGGAGACCACGCCCTTGAACTGGGTGGTGTGGTACAGGTGGTCGCAGCTGCCCTGCTGGTACCCGCCGTCGATCAGCGCCTGCCCCCAGACGACGGGGTTGTCCCGGAGGTAGTCCACCTTCTTTCCCTCTCTGGCGCAGTGGAAGTAGATGCGGTTGTTGGCCTCGTCGTAGCCGTGGCTCAGGGCCGCTATGTATGGGACGTTGTCTCTGCACAGGGCCAGTGTGACGTAGTCCGCCTCCTTCAGGGGCTTGACGAGCTCAGCGTGGTCCGTGACCTCCTTGTCCCTCCTCCTCATGTGGATGCCGGGCATGGCTCTACCCGCTCCCGGGCAGATATTAGGTTATCTGGACCCTCCAGCCCTCCCATGAACTTTATGTGTGAGAAGCGTAGCCGTGGTGCGGGGGCGGGATCTGACACATGTTTGCTAGCTAAACAGTTCTCAAACTTCAATTTGATTGCTTTCTGTGCCTCACTTCTCGCTGAAGAACATGTGTGGCCCATCTTCGTGAACCCGATCCAGTATGGCCTGAACCTCAACGAGGGAGGTGACTCGCTGCGCCTCAAGCTTCAACAAGTTAACGCGGCGGCACCCGGAAAAGTACTCGTGGAGCACCCGCCTCATCGCTATTACGCCCTTCTGCTCACCATAGAAACCACGCAGATGGCGCAGGTGCCCGAGGCACACCTCCTTCCTCTCCGCCAGCGACGGCGGGGCGTAGGGCTCCCCCGTGAACGTTGAAAGTATCTCCGTCACCAGCCAGGGGTTTCCGATGAGGCCGCGGCCTGGCATGACCGCCGCGGCCCCCGTCCGCTCCACCATCGCCAGCGCGTCCATCCCTGTGAAGATGCCGCCATTAGCAACCACAGGGACCTCGACACTCTCCACGACCATCCTCAGCCCCTCGTAGTCCACGGGCAGTCCGAACTTCTTCTCGCCACTCCTCCCGTGCACCGTTATGGCCGAGACGCCCGCCTCCACGAGCCCCCTAGACAACTGGACTGCGCTCCTGCTCCCGCTGGACGCGCCGAGGCGCATCTTGCACGTCACGGGTATGTTCACGGCCTCGGCGGCGGCTCTGGCGACACCGATCGCCTTCTCCGTGGACCTCATGAGGGAGACGCCCGCGCCGCTGCGGGTGACCGTCCCCACGGTGCACCCCATGTTGATGTCCACGTAGTTGTAGCCGAGGGACTCGACGATGCGCGCCGCCTCGGCCATGGCCCCGGAGTCGTCCCCCACCAGCTGGACGCCGCTCAGGTGCGGCCCCTTGATCAGTTCAAGGCTCCGCATGACCTTCTGGTTTCTGTGTATTATGGCGTGGGGGCTGACCATCTCCGTGCAGATGAAGGGAGGGTGGAACCCAGCGAGCACGCAACGGTA
>DAOVEE010000215.1 GCA_030669135.1 Candidatus Bathyarchaeota archaeon
TCCACCCAGTCAAGCATGGAAACTCAATGCACGCAACGAAGTCATAACGTTAACCCTTTAGCTTACGCCATCCACATCTGGTCGTCTCGTATGTTCAGCCGCCGCCCATCCTAGTCACAAATCGTTTATGACTGCCGAGGCAACCGTTATAGCCCCCTCCCTCCCTCACTTGAAGCATGTCTGAGAACGGTAAACTATCCAGGTTCTGGATACAGGAGCTTACCCGTCCCGCCTTCGAGGACTGGCTCGAGAACGAGCCCGAGCCCGTCGTCATCATAGGCATAGGCGCCATAGAGCAGCACGGTCTGCACCTACCTCTCGGCACCGACAGCCTCGGCTGCAGGGAGTTCATCCACGAGGTGGCGAGCCTCACCAACAGCGTCTGCATCCACCCGTGCTGGCCGGGGTTCAGCCCCCACCACATGTCGTTCCCCGGCACAGTGACCTTCAGCAGCGATACGTTGCTGGGCATACTCATGGACACCGTCGGGAGCTTCGCCCACCACAGCGTCAAACGCTTCGTCCTGGTGAACCACCACGGAGGCAACACCCAGACCATGAACCTCGCCGCCCAGCTCGCCAAACGCGAGTACAACGTGATGATAGCCACGCCTCAGGGGCCCCGTGACACGGAGCTCGCCAAGAAGATAAAGGAGCGTATGCAGAGGTACCTGGAGGTCCACAGCGGGCCAAGGGAGACCGCGTACGCCCTCCACTACTTCCCCGAGCTATGCGAGATGTGGCGCCTAGAGGACTGGGAGAGCGGCGTCGTCATCTCTGACCGGCTCCGCGAGTTCATGGACCCGGACAGGGAGGATTACGAGCTCGTCAGCCAGGTCTTCAACGCGTGCCTGGGCCCCAACACCGAGGACATCACAAGGAACGGCCAGTACGCTACCACGGACCCACGGACCGCCGAACCCAAAGAGGCGGAGGCTTCGATGGCGGAGGCCGTCCAGTTCATGGTGGATTTCATCGAGCTCTGGAAGAGCATCCCCGTCCCCAAGTGCTTCCTCGACTAACCCCTCTTCTTTTTCAGCTTCTCCGCCTCAGCCCCTTCCATGTGGACCGTGTACTTCTCGCCCGGGTACTTCACCGAGCGCACGTCCTCACGGTACTTTGCTAGGGCGTCGGTTATGACCCTGTTGAGGTCGGCGTAGGGGTGAGCGAAAGGCGGAGCCTCGTCGTAGACACCCAGCAGGTCGTGGAGCACCAGCACTTGGCCGTCACACATCGGGCCCGACCCTATGCCTATGGTAGGCATCTCGACTGTCTGGGTTATCGCCTCGGCTGTCTCAGCTGTCACGAACTCCAGGACCACCGAGAACGCCCCAGCGTCGCCCAGGGCCACCGCGTCCTCGACTATGGCCGCAGCCGTGTCAGCGTTGGTTCCCTGCACCTTGAAGCTGCCCCCGACGGACGCCCTCTGGGGCATGAGGCCGATGTGCGCCTGCACCGGGATGCCTACGTCCACGAGCGCCTTCACGGTGGGCGCCACCTCCTTCCCGCCCTCCAGCTTGACGGCGTCGGCGCCCCCCTCCTGTATGAGGCGGGCGGCGTTGGTCACCGCTTGCTCCCTGCTCACGTGGTAAGACATGAACGGCATGTCGGCGACCACCAGGGGGGCCTTGGCTCCCCTCACCACCGCCTTCGTGTGGTGTACGATGTCGTCCACTGTCACGGGCACGGGGATCTCGTAGCCCAGCACAACCATCCCCACAGAGTCCCCGACGAGGATCATCTCCAGCCCGGCCCTCTCCACAAGCATCGCCGTGGGGTAGTCGTAGGCGGTGACCATGGCGATCTTCTCGCCGGCGGCCTTCATCTTCCATAGCTTCAACACGGTTACCTTGTCCAAGACATCTCACCAGAACAATAGTCAATAGCGGTGAACCCATATAACCACTGAGTAGATATGCGGGTCGCTGTTGTGGGCGCCGGCGCCATGGGCTGCCTCTACGGAGGCCACCTGGCCGAGGCCGGCGTGGACGTGTCGCTCGTGGATGTCTGGAGGGAGCACGTGGATGCCATCAACGCGAAGGGTCTCCACATGACCGGGGTCTCAGGGGACAGAGTAGTACACGTCCCAGCCACTACCGACCCAGAGACAGTAGGGAAGATCGACTTTATGCTCCTGTTCGTCAAGTCCTACGACACCGCCCAGGCAATGCGGGACTCCAGGCCTCTCATCGGCGGCGATACATGCGTCTTGACACTGCAGAACGGCCTCGGGAACCTCGAAGCCATCACCGAAGTGGTCGGCGTAGGCAGGGTCCTAGGGGGCACGACCTCCCACGGCTCAACGCTGGTAAGCCCCGGTGAAATACGTCACGCTGGCGTAGGCCCCACCGTGATAGGGACGCTGGACGGAGGCTCCAGGAGCATGGCTGAGACGGCGGCAGACATGTTCAACGGTGCCGGCCTCCAGACACGGGTCAGCGGCGACGTGAGGGGCGACATCTGGGGCAAGGTGCTCGTGAACCTCGGCATCAACGCGTTAACGGCCCTCACTGGCCTACGAAACGGTCAACTCCTAGAAATCCCAGAGCTGAGACTCCTCATGCGCCTCGCGGTTGAGGAGGGTATGATGGTGGCCGAGGCCAATGGCGTTGATTTAGGCCCCCTCGACCATCTCGCCCACGTGTACGAGGTTGCTGAGGCGACGGGTGTAAACCGCTCCTCGATGCTGCAGGACGTGGATAGGAGGCGAAGGACCGAGATAGACGCCCTCAACGGCGCGGTCGTGAGACTCGGCGAGAAACTGGGGGTGGAAACCCCCGTGAACCGGGCTTTGACCG
>DAOVEE010000198.1 GCA_030669135.1 Candidatus Bathyarchaeota archaeon
ATCGCGTTGGCTAGACACGGGTTTAGAGTCATAGGCATAGATATTTCACCCGAGTACATCGCGAAGGCGGAGGAACTCGCCGCCATAGAAGGCGTTTCTGGGAGCTGCACGTTCATTCCCGGCGACATGAGGAGGTTAAAAGATATTTTAGGCGGCCACAGGTTCGACGCCGCGATCTGCATGTTCACGTCCCTAGGCTACTACGATCCTGAGACGGACAGAGACGTGTTGATGCAGGTGAAGGAGCTTACGACAGACCGAGGCGTATTAGTCGTCGAGATGATGAACAGAAGCTACGCGGAGAAGAACCTCACCAGGAAAAGGTTCTCTAGGGCTGAGGAAATGCTTAGGCTTGAGGAGTCTGTTTTCGATAAAGCGACATCGAGGCTCCGCGCCGTCTGGAGGATGTATAGACCACGCGGACCCGACCTTGAGTACGTCGGCTCCATCCGTTTCGACAACAGGCTGTACACTCGGCGGGAGCTTGTGGAGCTGGCTGAGTCAGCGGGATGGGAAAACAGCAGGGTCTACGGTGGGCTCGACAGGGGCGCGTTTAGAGAGGACTCCAAGAAGGCTGTCCTGATAGCTTGGTAAGCGTTCTCTTGAAACCCTGGTTTGTACTTGGTTTTCCCGGGTCGTTAGAGAAAGACTTTATATCCCTTGCCTCGTTAAGACCGTAGAATCCAAGGAAACTTGGTTTAATCACGTTCAACAGTGAATAAATATGAGCGAAGAAGAGAAACCTGAGGTCCTCGAAGAGGAAGAAGAGGAGGCCGAGGAGGCGGCGGCTGAGACCATCGAGGAGTCTCCAGAGGAGGCCACGGAGGAGGCCCCCGAGGAGGAGCCCGAGGAGGAGCCCGAGGAAGAGGAGGTCCGTTACGAGAACGCCGTGAATAAAGGCGACTTCATAATGGTGGAGATGACGGGCCGCGCCGATGAGACGGGCGAGATCATAGATACCAGTGACGAGGAGCTGGCCCGCGAGGAGGGCGTCCACGACGAGGACAGAACCTATGGTCCCAAGCTGGTTATCGTGGGTGACGGCTACGTTCTCAGGGGACTCGACCAGCGGCTCCCCGGCGTACCCTTCGACGACGAGACCGAGATAGAGATCCCGGCGGCGGAGGCCTTCGGCGAACGGGACCCCGCGAACGTGCAGACGATCCCGTACAGGATGCTGCGCAGCAAGGGCGTCAACCCCGTGCTTGGCGCCGAGATTGAGATCGACGGGAAGCAAGCCATCGTGAGGAGCGTGGGCGCGGGCAGGGTCCAGGTGGACTACAACCACCCGCTCGCCGGCAGGAAGATCGTCTACAAGCTCAAGGTCACGGAGAACGTCACGGACGACAAGAAGAAGATGGAGGCCCTCATCGGCCGAAGGTTCCTGGGGATAGACACAGGCGAGTTCAAGCTCAGGAAGACCAAGAAGAAGCTCCGGATCGGGGTTCCTGACCAGATCTTCTTCGGCGAGAACATACAGATCGCTAAGAGGGGCGTCGCCATGGATATTCTCCGGTACTTCGAGGGGCTCGACGAAGTAGAGTTCTACGAGACCATCAAGCGCAGCTAGGGGTTTGACCCCTTTGAAGCCCGAGGCAGCCGTGGTGGGCGCAGGTCCGGCGGGCATCCTCGCGGCTACCGTCATCTCTACGGGAGGTTTCGCTACAAGGGTCTACGAGGAGCATCCGGTCATAGGGGAGCCCAACCACTGCGCCGGGGTGCTGAGCGTCACCGGCCTAGATAAGCTGGGGGTCGACCCCTCCGACGAGTTTATCCAGAACAGGGTTTACGGTGGACGCGTATACGCGCCGGACGGAGAGTTTATCGAGATCAGGGATCGGAAGCCCAGGGCGTACGTCGTCGACAGGGCCAGGTTTGACAGGTACCTGGCGGACGCCGCGATGGACGCGGGGGTGGAGTTCATGCTCTCCGCCAGGGTCGACGGTCTGCGATTCATGGAGGGCACGTGCATGGGCGTCACGGTGGGCGGCGGCGTGCACGAGTCCTGGATCGTCGTGGACGCGGAGGGCGCGGGGGGCAGACTGCTCAGCCGCAGCGGAATAGAGACGAGGCAGTCAGGCATAATGACGGGCTACAACGCGGAGATCGGGGGCGTAGAGGTTGACCCGGAGCTCGTAGAGGTCTGGTTCGGCGACGAGTTCGCCGAGGGGTTCTATGCGTGGGTCATACCCATCGACGATAGCACAGTTCGGTGCGGCCTAGGCACCGCCGGAGAGGACGGCTACGACCGCCTCAAGGGCTTCGTGAAGAGGAGGTTCGGCGCAGCCAAGCTGCAGGGAGTGACGGCGGGCCAGATCTGCACAGGGCCGCCTGTGGACAGGGCCGCGTACAGCGGGCTTCTGCTGGCAGGGGACGTCGCGGGGCAGGTGAAGGCCACCACGGGGGGAGGCGTCGTGGTGGGCGGGCTGTGCGCCCAACTCGCAGGGGAGACGGCCGTCGACGCCCTAGGCAGCGGAGACGCATGCTGGGGGCGGCTATCCGGGTACGAGAGGCGGTGGAGGGGTCTCTACGAGAGGGAGCTCAAGACCATGTACACGGCGCGGCGTCTGCTGAACAGGATGCCTGACGAGAGGCTAAACAGGCTGCTCGCGGGCCTCAGGGGAGCCGGTCTTCAGGGCGTGCTCGGGGACCTGGTGTCGAGGGGCGACATGGATATGCAGGCGGGCATAATCAGGGAGGCGGCTAGGAACCCGAGGCTGCTGTATGTGCTCCTCCGCGGCGTCGGGGTGGCGGCTCTGGGAGAGCTGGTCTCGTTGCTGAGGTGAAGGCGTTGGGTGTGGGGGACGCCGGCTACCCGAGGGTGGTCGAGAGGCACGGTGGTTTCGAGATCTGGTTCGACCCCAGGAGGGGCGTCTATTACGCGTCTCACTGTGAGCATATGAAGAGGTCGGCTTCAATCGCTGAGGTCAGGAGATGGCTGGACGAGTATAAACGGTAGGCCACATTGGATGGTTAACCGATCCATGCTCCATAAAGCATGAAACCTGATTGCTCCTTTTTCACGCCATGAGCGCTGAGGCGAGCCTCGAGACGGTGGAGGCGGAGGCACCC
>DAOVEE010000090.1 GCA_030669135.1 Candidatus Bathyarchaeota archaeon
CCAGCGGCCTTGGCGTGGTTGACGCGGTGCTCACGGGGGCCTTCACCGTGGTGGGGGTGCCCCTCGGGGCCGCGTCAGCCATAAGCCTGCTGACCCGTCTCGCCACATACTGGTTCGAGCTGGTGCTCTGCGGGGCGGTGAGCCTCCACTTCGGCTACAGGGAGGCTCTGGAGGGCTTCGAGGGGTTGCGATAGCTTTTTATCCCACAGACGCGCTGTATCGCTAGTGATATAGATGGAGTTCACGCTTCAGATGGTTCAACAGGTCCTCCTGTACGTCGCCACATACCTCATCGGGATGGCCTTCGCCGGCAGCTTCCTAGGCCGAAGATGGATGGGAACCGTAGACGTCTTCCTGCACAGGACCTTCAAGCTGGACGTCACCATAGGCAAGTACCTCTACTGGAAGCACTTCTGCTGCATACCCAACCCGCCCAAGCCCAAGAACCTGCGGAGGCCCACGGGCCTCGCGGGTATGCTCTTCACGAGGTTCATAGAGTAGCGCAGCCGACCGGAAACATAAAAAAGCATCACGGGGGTCAAACAAGCATGCTCCGACTCGGGGTCATCGGATGCGGCCGCGTCACCACCATGTTCCACCTCAGAGCCATCAGTGACATCAGGGGGGTCGAGGTCGCAACTGTTGCCGATGTCAACGAGGAGCGGATGCGAGTAGTGGCAAACGAGTGCAATGCAAAGGAATACACCGACTACCACGAGCTTCTCAGAGACTCGGGGATCGACGCCGTAGTCATCAACACGCCGCCCAAGTTCCATGAAGAGATGGTCATCGAGGCCCTGGGCAGCGGAAAACACGTTCTCTGTGAGAAGCCACTCTCAGAGACAGTGGAGGGATGCATGAGGATTAAGGAGGCACAGCTTGAATCGGGGCTCGCGATGCTCCCCGCCCATAACTACGTCTTCACGCCTTGCCTGACACGCCTCATCGACCTCGTGGACTCAGGCACCGTAGGGGGTGTGAGGAAGCTAACCTTGGCGTTCGAGAACAACCTCAAGACGTACAGGTCCCAGACCGACTTCAGGATCACAAAGGGTAACGGCCTCTTAGAGGACATGCTGCCGCATATACTCAGCGTGTCGACGCCAGTCGCAGGGAGCGCGGTGGACGTGAAGGAGCTCCGATGGTGGCGCGAGGACTACGAAGTCTGCGACAACATGGAAACCACCCTCGTGACCGACCGGGGGGTGGACCTTGAGTGCAGCCTGAGCTGGACCAAGCTAGTCCCCAGGTTCAGCGTCGAGGTCCACGGATACGAGGGCCGCCTCAAGGCAGACCTGATGATGAAACCCTACCAGGTCTCTCTGGAGAAGCGGGGGAAGAGGAAGGTCTACAGGGATCGTTGGCTGAGCTGGTACCTCGACCTCGTCAGGTTCAAGCACCCCAGCTTCAGGAACCAGTACGTCCACTTCGACCGCGTGGTCCGCGGCCTGGAGGCGCCCAAGATCACGGTGGACGACGAGTCTCACATCCTCGGCGTAATAGAGAAGATCTCCGAGATGATGTAGGGGAGGGGCGACGTGTTGAGCAGGGTCTCCGTGGTTCGCGCCGGTGGCGACATACCCGCGGCCGTTCGGCGCAGCGTCGAGCTTCTAGACGCGCCTCTGCCTAGTGGCGTCGACGCCGTGGTCAAGCCTAACATCTGCAACGCCAAGAACCCGGACGGCATGGTGATCACCGACTTCAGGGTGATCGAGGCTGTCGTAGACCTCCTCAAGGACAGAGGCTGCGACGTCACCGTGGTGGAGTCCGACAACATCTCGGGCACGGCGGACGCCCGGGCCGAGAGATCCGGCCTCCTGGCGCTCCTCGACGAGCTCGACGTACAATGGCTTAACCTGAGCCGCGACGACTACGAGGAGCACGAGGTGGCGGGGACGGTCCTCAGGATGCCCAGGACCGTCATGGAGGCCGAGTACTTCGTCAACCTCCCCAAGATGAAGACCTGCGCCCACACCCTGGTGACCCTGGGCATAAAGAACCTCTACGGCGTCTTCCAGAGGAAGAGTAAGGGCAGGCTCCACAGGCATCTGGACGAGATACTTCCCTACTTGGCCGAGGCCGTGAGAAACGACCTGGTCGTGGTGGACGGTTTGACCTGCATGGAGGGGAACGGGCCGGTCGTCGGGAACCCCGTCTGCCTCGACCTAGTCGTTGCAGGCGTCGACATCGTCTCCGTGGACTCCGTGTGCAGCAGCCTCATGGGGTTCGATCCCGCCGAGATTACGCACATCGCGTCGTCTGCAGGGCGTGCCCCCGGCATGGTGGACGTTGAACGGATCGAGGTGGTGGGGGAAGACTGGAAACAGCTCGTCCACAAGTTCGAGCCCCCGTACAGCCTCAAGGCCACCCTCAAGAGCCTGCGCGCCATCAAGGACATATACCTGACCAGGTGACCAAGGGGTTCGCTCAACACCGTCCACGGGAAACGATATATTTCGTTGCGGCACCTGACAGGAGATGAATAGAGCCATCAAGGTGCTTCTGCTCTCCGTGTTCGTGGCGATGCTGGGTCTCGGCATCGTCAGCCCCATCATGCCGCTGTACGCCGAGAGCCTAGGCGCCACCTACACCCAGGTAGGGCTGCTGAGCTCGGCGTGGAGCACCAGCCGCCTGATATTCAGCGCCCCGGCGGGGAGGCTGAGCGATTCCACGAGTAAGAAGAAGGTGATCGTCGCCGGGATGCTAACCTACGCAGTCGTCAGCCTCATGTACGTGATCGCCTGGGACTTCAACTCGCTCCTCTCATTCAGGTTCATCCACGGCCTAGGCTCCGCCATGACGATGCCCATCGCCATGGCCTACGCCGCGGAGCTGTCGCCCGAGGGCGAGGAGGGACGGTACATGGGCACCATGACCTTCGCCTTGTTCGGCGGTATGGGCTTCGGGCCTCTCCTCGGCGGCAGCCTCACCGACATGTTCAGCATGAGCGTCCCCTTCTACGTCATGAGCGGACTCACCGCCCTGAGACTGGCGCTCGTGATGCTGTTCCTACCCGACCTAGGCTCGACGACGTACGCCGCGGACGAGCCCAAGCCCTCGTTCAGGAAGGTTTTATCGAATAAGGTTCTCTTGGCTAGCTTCGTGTTCAGGGCCGTGAACGCCCTCGGCCGCGGAGCCATCATGGGTTTCCTCGCCATCTTCATGACCACGGCCGTCGCCGACGGCGGTCTGGAGCTATCCGTGACGGCGGCAGGCACCGTGCTCTCCGTCGGCCAGCTCACATCGGCGGTTCTTCAGAGGCCGTGCGGCGAACTGGCGGACCGCTACGACAAGAACAAGTTAATCATAATGGGGGGCCTGGTGGCAGTCGTTGGGATGGCCACGTTCCCTTTCACCCATAGCTTCTGGCAGGTGATGGCCGCCAGGCTCCTGTTCTCCGCTGGAAGCGCGTTGATGACGCCGGCCATCACCGCCATAGCGGCCATCGAGGGCCGCAGCCTAGGCATAGGGACGACCATGAGCGTCCTCCAGAGCGCCATGAGCCTGGGGATGATGGCTGGCCCTCTTCTTTCAGGTATCCTCGCCGACATGTTCAGCCTGAAGCCCATTTTCTGGGTGGGCTCGGCGATATCTCTGCTCGGTCTGGGGCTTTTCGTGGTGCTTCAGCCTAGAGTCGACTCTAAACAGGTGATCGTGTAGCCTCCCTCAGCCCGGGCAAAGGCTGATATTCGTCCATTGTCGTAGGGGTCTTCGATCACTGTCGAGCAGATTTAAATACGATGCAGACGTTTTTAATCGGATTAATTTCGAATGTGATCACCCTTGAAGACAGCTAGACAGGTCGGCATAGTGGGGTACGGCGCCTACGTCCCCATTTACCGGCTGGAGGCCTCCGAGGTGAACCGGGTCTGGGGTGGAGACGGTGCGCCGGTGGAGGAGAAATCCGTGGTGGCGCCCGACGAGGACACGGTGACCATCTCGGTGGAGGCGGCGAAGCAGGCCGTGAGGCGCTCCGGCATAGACCCATCCGAGATAGGCGCCGTCTACGTGGGCACCGAGTCCAAGCCCTACGCGGTCAAGCCAAGCGGCACCATAGTGGCCGAGGCCATCGGCGCCACCCCGAACGTGTCCACCGCGGACATCGAGTTCGCCTGCAAGGCGGGCACCGAGGCCATGCAGAACTGCATCGGCCTGGTCGGCAGCGGGATGCAAAGGTACGCCATGGCGATAGGGGCGGACACAGCTCAGGGGAGGCCGGCGGACGCGCTCGAGTACACCGCAGCCTGCGGCGGAGCCGCGTTCATATTCGCGGATCGTAGCGCCGACACCGTCGCCTACCTTGAGGCCTCATACAGCTACGTGACCGATACGCCCGACTTCTGGAGGCGATCCAAGGAGATGTACCCGAGGCACGGGAGCAGGTTCACGGGTGCACCCGCATACTTTAAACACATCCAGGGCGCGGCAAAAGGGTTGCTGGAGGAGACCGGGTACAAACCTGAGGACTTCAATTGGGCTGTGTTCCACCAGCCCAACACCAAGTTCCCGATACGCGTAGGCAGGGGGCTCGGTTTCACCATGGATCAGATCAACCCGGGGCTCGTGGCCCCCAAGATCGGGAACACGTACGCCGGAAGCACCCCGATCGGCCTCGCAGCGACGCTGGACATCGCCGAGCCCGGTGACAAGATATTCGCGGTGAGCTACGGCTCCGGCAGCGGCAGCGACGCCTTCATCTTCACGGTCCAGGAAGCGATAACCGAGAAGCGGGGTGGGCCGAAGCTGGTCAGCTTCATCGACCGCAAGAAGTACGTGGACTACGCCACGTACCTCAGGTTCAGGGGGCAGATCATCCAATGAGGAAGGTAGCGGTAGCTGGCGTCGGCCTCGTAAAGGTAAGCGAACACTGGGGCAAGCCCATCGGCACCCTCTTCGCGGACGCCGCGCTTCAGGCCATGAAGGACGCCGGCACAGACGACGTAGATGGCCTCTACGTGAGCAACATGAGCGGCGCCCTAATGCAGGAACAGCTCAACATGGGCGCACTCATGGCTGACGCCATAGCCAAGCAGGGGCTTCACGCCGTCAGGGTGGAGGCGGGCTCGGCCAGCGGAGGCGTCGCTTTCCACGAGGCCGTCAAGGCGGTGGCCTCCGGGTACAGCGACTGCGTGCTGGTGGCGGGCGTCGAGAAGATGAGCGACGTCCTCCCCGAGGTCGTCACCAAGAGCCTCGCGATGGAGGAGGAGCAGGAGTACTCGGCCTACACGGGCGTCACCAAGCCGGGGCTTAGCGCCATGCTCTACCGGCTCTACCTGGGCCTCTACGCGGAGCCCAGCGAGGTGGGCATGATGGCTGTTCAGAGCCACGACAACGCGGTGGGCTGCAGGCACGCCCAGTACCCGTTCAGGATGAGCATAGAGAGGGCCATGGACAGCCCAATGGAGGCGGACCCAATACACATGATGGAGTGCGCGGGCGTCGGAGACGGGGCCGCCGCCATCGTGCTGGTCCCAGCGGACACCGACGGCGTCGAGGTTGCCGCCACGACGGTCGCCACGGATTACTGCAGCCTACCCATGAGGGAGGACCCGCTTACCCTTGGCGCCGTCAGGAAGGCCGCCGAGAAGGCGTTCAAGTTGGCCGCCGTGAAGCCCGGCGACGTCGACCTCGTCGAGGTTCAGGACGACTTCACCATCAACGGAGTCCTCAGCCTGGAGAGCCTCGGGCTCGTCGAGCGTGGGAAAGCCGCCAAATTCGTGGCCGAGGGAGGCGCAGCCAGAGACGGAGAGCTCCCGACCAACACGTTCGGCGGCCTCAAGGCGCGGGGCAACCCGCTGGGCGCTACCGGAGTCTACCAGGTCGCCGAGGTCGCCCTGCAGCTCAGAGGCGCCGCAGGTGACCACCAGGTAGAGGACGCCAAGATAGGGTTAGCCCAGAACATGGGAGGCCTGGGCTCCACGTGTGCAGTGACCATCCTGAGGAGGCTGGGACGATGAGCGTACCACGCTACTGGAGAGAGGAGGTGCCGAGGTACCGGCTGCTGGGCAAGGTGTGCGCAGGCTGTGGGGCCAAGTTCTTTCCCGCACGCCCCGTGTGCACGGAGTGCGGCTCAACCGAGTTCAAGGACCACAAGCTGGCGGAGGTCGGGGAGGTGGTCACGTGGACGGTGGTCAGAAACCCGCCCCCCGGCTTCGAGAAGTACAAGCCCTACGTGGTGGCGCTCATCGAGCTGGAGGACGGCATGAGGCTGCTGAGCCAGGTGGTGGACGTGGACCCCGAGGAAGTCCAGAAGGGGATGAGGGTCGAGGCTGTGTTCCGCCGTGTGAAGGAGGACGGTAAAGCCGGAATCATTCAGTACGGCTACAAGTTCAGGCCGGTCGTGGAGTAGCCCCACACTTTTATAATCCATACACCCTTTTCTCGCTCTGATAGCGTTGCCTCCACGAACAAGGTACGACACCATATCAGAGATAGCGAAGAGGCGGGGCTTCTTCTGGCCCAGCTTCGAGATATATGGCGGGATGAGCGGCTACGTCACCTACGGAGACCTAGGCACCAAGCTGAAACGAAACGTCGAGGCACTCTGGAAGGAGCACTTCGTGAGGAAGCAGGGTTTCCTGGAGCTGGACGACCCCATCATCAACCCTGAGCGGGTGTTCGAGGCTTCGGGGCACTTGGAGAACTTCAAGGAGTACTCCGCCGAGTGCACCCAGTGCGGCAGGAGCTTCAGAGCCGATCATCTCATCGAGGACAAGACAGGTCTGGAGAACGTGGAGGCCATGGGAGGCGATGCCATCAAGCGCCTCATAGAGGAGCACAGGATCAGGTGCCCAAACTGCGGCGGCGAGCTCAAGGAGCCCGTGCTCTTCCTCCCCATGTTCAAGACCGAGATCGGGGTCACGGGCGGAGAGGTCGGGTACGCCCGCCCCGAGACCGCCCAAGCCATGTTCCTAAACTACAAGCGTGGCTACCAGCATGCACGTGAGAAGCTGCCCTTCGCCATCGCCCAGAGCAGCAAGGTGATGAGGAACGAGATAAGCCCACGTCGGGGCACGATAAGGGTCCGGGAGTTCACCATCATGGAGCTGGAGCTCTTCTTCGACCCCCAGGACCCGGGGTGCCCATGGTTCGGCGGGGTCGAGGACGTCGTGATCAAGCTGTCCACCGAGGAGATGGAGGAGAAGGAAGTAAAGGAGCCCCTGGAGGTGTCCATCGGGGAAGCCGTGGAGAAGGGCCTCATACTCACCGAGTGGCAGGGCTACTTCATGGG
>DAOVEE010000113.1 GCA_030669135.1 Candidatus Bathyarchaeota archaeon
TGTCCGCGTAGCACACTATCTTCTCTTCCAGGGTCTCCGGGACGTACACCCCATCAGGTAGCCCGAGGGCCTTGGCCTCGTCCTCAGGTATACCAGCCCCGATGTGCCTGTCCACTATGCGTGCCACCGGCTCCGCGATGCCCAGCTGCCTGACCATCTTCCCGCCTACCGCGGCGTGATCGACGCCATGGGTCTTGCTGCGGCCGATGTCGTGCAGAATCGCGCCGATCTCCACGAGCTCCATGTCCACCTGGTAGCCTTTCTCCTTGAGCTTCCGCGCTATCCTGACGGCTATCTTCGACACGTTTAAGCAGTGGTCAACGATGTGGCTGGGGCAGCCGACCCGGCGAAGCAGGTCGACAGCCTCGTCCCGGCTGGGGACGGTCAGGTCTCCAGCTCCTCCTTTATCTCGGCTATCTTCTTCTCGAGGAACTCGACGACCGGCGTGTTGTCCACCCTGTGCAGCGGCTCCTTGCAGTAGGGGCAGTGGAAAACCGTCTCCATGGCGTCCTCGAAGGTGGTGTTGGGGCACTGGGGGTTTCCGCAGTGGTAGAACTCGTGGGTGAGTTCGTAGTCGAGCCTAGTCTCCAGCTTCTTCAATATCTTTTGCTTGGTGCTGTGCACGTAGGCCTCGACCAGCTCCGGCTGGAGGCTCCACTGGAAGATGAACCACCCCGTCTCCTTGTCCCTGAAACGCCTGTTGGTCACCAGGCTGTGGTTGTAGAACCTGTAGAGAAGCTTCCTCACGCTGTTTATCTGTATCTCCGTGACCTCCGTCAGCTCCTCGACCGTTATGTTCTCCCTTTCGTTGAGGACCTCGATTATCTTGACCCCCTCCTCGCCGCCGAGGACCCTCGCGATGTTAAGCAGTGTCTCCTCGTTCACAGTGTAAATCGACGCCATGACTTTTCCTAACCTAAATACTATGGCTGTTCCCGGTGTTTAATCTTTGCTGAGGGCCTCGACTTCCTTTCCGCGGCCCTTGGGCTTTATTCTGAGGCGGGCGCCCTCAAAACTTTTGTCCAGTTCCTCGCCGCCGAAGAGCATGTGCAGGAACACCGCGAGGGCGCTGACCTCGCTGTGGGGCTGAGTCGTCACCGATACGTTCCACTTGGCCAGGTCGTATATCTCGCGGGGCACCTTGGGGCCGCCCACCACCACGAGCTTGGGCTCGGGGCATACCCTGATCTCCTGGATGACCTTCCGCACCGGGAGCCCGTACATGGTTAGGTGCACCACCTCACCCTGCCAAGCCTTAACCGTTCCACGCCAGCTGTCCGTGTACAGCACCATGAACCCTCCTCCCCAGTCCTCCACTATCTTGGCCACTCTCTCCTCCAGCCGCGGGTCCTCGGTTCCCGCGTAGATGGCTCCGTCTGCCCCGAAGGCCCTGGCGGCTAGGAGGAGGTGGGTGCTTAGGCGTTTATCCCTCTGCGGCCGGTGGCCGAGCCGGAGCACGGTGACGGTCATACCGGATAACTTCGCGGCACTATCTATTAATGTGCTTGGATGGAGCCCTTTTTATTCGCAGGGCCGTACTTCTGGAGGATAGGTTTGGCTGAGGCTGGGAGCGAAGAGATACCTGCGATGCAGCTCATGCTCAGGAGGAGGCTTCTGGGGTACCTCGTGCCCGCTTTCAACATGCCCCTCTTCGGGTGGAACCTCTACCAGATGATGATCCGGGTTCAGACCGGGGTCATCAACATCAACTCGACGGCGTTCCTGGAGGAGTTCTTGGTCACCTTCAGCGCCCTCTTCCTCTCCGTAATCATCCCCCGTTTCTTCCCGGTCTACCGGAGCACGTACAGGCTGGAAAGCGAGGGGGTGTCCATAACCCGTTTCCTGAGGCGAAGGAAGGTGCTCCCCTACGGGGAAATCGACAGGGCCGAGGTCTATATCCGGTTGGACGAGAAGATCAGCGATGACGCCAAGAAATTCGCCATGGACGCCGCCACAGGCTACCGTAAGTCGGGCTTCAAGTTCAAGGACTACACCAACGCGGAGGACAAGATAATGAACCTCTTCGTCGGCCTCGAAATATACATGATAAGCCCGGAGAAGCCCAAGGCTCTCCTCAAGGAGTTCAAGAGACGCAACAGGAGGTTCAGCGCCAAGCTGGTGGAGCTCACGAGCCGCGGCAAGAGGATTCAGGAGCTGGGTTGATGCCTGTGGAGCCCAGCCCCGAGATGAGGCCGGTGTTCGCCTCCACTCTAGTGAAGACGCACCCCGACGACTACGTCGTCGTGAGCATAAGCAGGGCCGAGGAGGAGAGTGCCCGTGAGGCGTTCAAGGACCTGAAGCCGTGGAGCTCCGTCACCTTCGACCACGAGGAGGTCTCAGTGGTTCTCAGGGAGACGGAGTGGGGGAGGCTCAAGGGCGGGTTCAGGTCGTACCGGGTGGAGGGGCCTTACACGCTTATCACCTTCGACATAGTCCTGGACCTCTCCCTGGTTGGTTACCTCTCCGTGGTTTCCTCTGTGCTGGCCGATGAGGGGGTCAGCATATACGCCCTCTCCACCTACCTCAGGGACCATATACTCGTGAAGAAGGTGGACGCCGGGAGGGCCGTCGCGGCGTTGGAGCGGCTCATCGAGAGATGCAAACTCTACTAAGTTTTTTGTAACAACCAATATCTTAGTGAAGGGCTCCACTAGAACCGGGACCATCAATGCATCCGCGGATAGAATCTAAGACCCTTGCCTTCGCGGCCATCATGGCCGCCCTCGGGAACGCGCTGAGCTTCCTTTCCATCCAACTGACTCCGCTGGCCCCTAACATACCGCTGGGCCCCGTGACCGTGTCCCTCGCGTTGGACCTGAGCCACCTCTCCACCTTCATAGCGTCCCTCTTCGGCGGGCCCGTCGTGGGCGGCCTCACCGGACTCCTGTCGGGGCTTGTGGCGGCCTTCGAGTTCGGGTTCAGCAAGGGTAACATAGTCACGGGGATCGGCCTTCCGCTGGGCAAGGCCATGACGGGCGTCGCCGCCGGCTACGTCTTCCGGCGGCTGTACGTAGAGGGCAGCCCTCTGCGGCTGGTGGCTTCCACGGTCACCTCGTACATACCCGAGGCCCTGCTGACCCTGGCTCTGTTCAGGTACGTGCTGCCGGTGGTCGCAGGTCTGCCTGCTGGCCTGGCGACCACAATAGCAGTCCAGATAGTGGTGAAGGCGTTCTTCGAGATGATACTCTTAGGTCTCATCCTCGTAGGGCTCACGGGAAACATAGGGTTCAGTAACTATGCGCGTGGGTACTTCGCCTAGAAACTGTTTCACATGCTCATTCGCTGGTTTGGCTGAGGCTCGTATAGGGGCTTCTGAGGTCTTTCTCGTCGTGACCTACTACAGGTTAGATCTGTTTCGCTACTTCTGTTTGCCTCGTTTCTGGGTCATGATCTTGACTATGTCTCGGTGTCTCAACGTGTAGTCCTTGGGTAGCCTGAGTCCTGTGCGGGCGTCTATGGCGAGGATGTAGTTCTCGGCGAGCCGCGTGTGGACTGTCTCGGCGAGGTCGAGGGGGGTGGCGTCGTTGGGCATGAGGTGGACGTCGGGTAAGACGTTGCCGTCGCCGTCGCTGTACCTGTCTTCGTCGCTGACGGGGTACACCATGTTGCGGCGTAGGAGCTTGAAGGCGACGGTGTTCAGTGCCTGCTGGATGCCGGTGCGCATGTACTTGTACATGACCCGCTGCTCGATGTAGTCTATGGCCTTCCTCTGCTCCATGGTGAGCCTGTCCTCGTCCACCACCGTGAACTTTTCTTGGCCTGGGGCGTACTTGATGAGGCCGCTCTGGTCGGCGCGGCGGAGGGCCAGCTCGGCCTCGGCGCTGCACGCCGCCACCAGCCCCTCGCTGTGGTACTCTATGAGCTTCTCCAGGTTGTCCTCGGCGGTGGGGAGGTCCATCTTGTTGGCGATGAGCAGCGTCGGCTTGACTATGGGAAGGAGGCTGCCGCTGAACGCCAGCGTCTGCTCGGGGGTCCACTTGGTGAAGGGCGTGTCGGCTAACTCGGCGTCCACTAGAGCCTGGGCTACGTCGGTGGCCCTGGTCTTTATCCCTGTGAGGGCCTTGGTCAGGCCCTCCTCGAGGCTCGTCTTCTGGGTCTCGCGCTCTATGTGCTGCCTGTTCCTGTCTATGATGTGGCTGATCCAGAGCTCCATCTCCATCTCGATGTCCATGAAGTCCTGGACGGGGTTGCCGCTGCCCGGCCTGCTGATGCCGCCCTCCTCGTCGACGCTGCCCGACGCGTCCACGACGTGGATCAAGGCGTCTGCCTGCCCGATGGCGGACAGGAACCTGTTGCCGAGGCCGCGGCCCCTCCACGCGTCTTTGAGGAGCCCGGGGACGTCGATGATCCTCACGGGGATGTAGCGCCAGCCCTCTATGCAGGCGCTGTTCTTGGGGCTGTCGATTACGTCGAGCTCCCTGCAGACGCAGGTGTCGCAGACGTAGGCGGTGCCGGCTCTGGGCTCCTTGGTGGTGAAGGTGTAGTTGCTTATCTCGGCGTTGAGTAGCGTGGCGGCGTTGAAGAGCGTGGTCTTACCTACGTTGGTCTTGCCCACTATGGCAAACGTGAGCATGTTAACCCTCACCTAAGGATAAGTCTACATCTAATATGAGGGCATCGATTCCAGATGTGAGCCGCCTCATAAACTTGACCATGGCTTTAAATCGAGGTTTAAAATGATTTGAAAAAAGGGTCACATGTCTATTCCGGGCCTCTTGTTCTGCTCGGCTCTCTCGACCACCCGTTTTATCCGCCTCGCCCGCGTCTCAGCCCTCTTGGCGTCGTTTATCCAGTGTATGTACATGAACCTGGCGGAGTTAGGGAAGCCCATGAAGTTCCTGTGCGCCTCGGGGCTCTCCTTGAGCGCCTCCAG
Organism: Candidatus Bathyarchaeota archaeon; assembly: GCA_030669135.1. Taxonomy (GTDB): domain Archaea; phylum Thermoproteota; class Bathyarchaeia; order TCS64; family TCS64; genus RBG-16-57-9. The sequence goes on from DAOVEE010000113.1 coordinate 4,874, forward strand.
GAGGTCGTCCGGCGTCTCGGGGGGCTCCCTGGAGGTGTACACCTTCTCCCATCTGCCGTTGCGTTTGGCCTCCTCGACTGCCCTGAGCCCCGCCCCTGTCATCCTGCCCTCCTCAATGAGCCTCTCCGCCCGGTCCCTGTTGATGCGGCTCCAGATGCTCCGCGGCCTCCGGGGGCTGAAGCGCTGGGTGAACTCGTGGTCGTTTAGCCGCGTCATCTTACCGACTATCCAGCCGAAGCAAGTGGCCTCGTCTACGGCCTCCTCGTACCTGAGGCCCTCGTCGGACGACCGCGCCTTCTGGATTATCACCCACGCCTCATTCTCCTCGCCATGGTTCTCATGTAGCCATCTGCGCCATTCTTCGCCGCAGCGGAAACGCTTGGCCCCGGTCTCTCGCATCGTCTGAAACCTATTTATCACTGTTTTTCGGATAATAAGTATTAATAATATAGAACAGGAGCGTAAAAAAACAGTTTTTTTAGGTGTATTTTCGCGGGAAATGGCTGAAACGATCGTTCCATGATGTTCTTTAGATACAAGTTGTGTGTGTTACTTGCTGGTGAAAAAATGGTGTATAATCAAGTCAACGCGTCTAAGGACGCTGTCCTCTTCCCGGATGAGCTGGACATCGTGGATGTCGTGGGTGAGAGGTTCCACGCAGGTAACTGGTTCAAGTATATGTCTGATCAGCTTAAGGAAAAGCGTACGATCTCCGAGAGTCTCGACAAGGTGAGAGACTCGAACCTGCTCGAAAAGTAGGGGTTTAACCGTTTTTTGAAGAAGTTTCTGTTAGTTACTACCCGGCTCTAGGTTCTCGCCTAGCCGTCGGCGCCAGTCTTTGCCGCCACGGAAACGTCTGGCTCGGGCTTAGGCATCGGTGAAGACCTGTTGGTGCTTACCGTAAATAGGTCCAGTGATTTATATCTAAGCTCTGAACCGGCTTTCCACGATGTTCTTAAGATGCCCTTTATGCTTAAACGGGGCTGTTCGATATGGATTCCAAAGAGGTTAAGGCGTCCAAGTGCGCGGTCCTGTTCCCAGATGAGCTGGACATTGTTGACGTCGTTGGTGAGAGGTTCCACGCAGGTAACTGGTTCAAGTATATGTCTGATCAGCTTAAGGAAAAGCGTA
>DAOVEE010000041.1 GCA_030669135.1 Candidatus Bathyarchaeota archaeon
AGCGACCCGGTTCAAGGGAGACGAGGACCTATTGCTGGTGCCCAACGTCAGGGTGTCGAGCCTGGACCCGGCGGCCGACCAGGAGAAGGAGCTTGGGTGCAAGGTGGGGATCGACGCGACGCGGCCCATGTTCAAGGACCCCAAGGGTTTCAGGAGGGCCGAGATACCGGTGAGCGAGGAACTCAGGAAGATCCTCAGCAAATACACTTAACTTTATTATTTATTAACAGTAAATATTTAGTATTGGTTTAAGGTATGCAGACAGGAGGGTATGCGTCAGATCGGAGTAGCCGTCGTCGGCTGCGGGGCGAACCACGCCAAGGTCTACGCCGGGCTCGACAAAGCCAAGCTGACAAAAATCGCTGACACAGACCCCGAGAGGCGGAGCCTCGCTGAGAAGAGGTTCGACGCCGAGTGCTACGCCGACCTCAGAGACATATACAGGGACGAGGAGGTGGAGGCCGTCTCCATCTGCACGCCGATGGTTACCCACGCCTGGCTGGCACGCGACGCGCTGCAGGCCGGGAAACACATGCTCGTCGAGGCGTTGAGGGCGGAGAACATCGAGTGCGGCGTCTACTATCCCTCGCCGCTGACGCGGCACCCCATGCTGGGGGATGGCTCAACGTGTACCAACGCCGAGGAGCTTTCGCGGAGCGTCATGAGCCTGCCCATACACCCGTTTCTAGATAAGCGCGAGATAGAGGCCGTGGCCGAGGCTCTGGGCAAGGTGGTCAGCCACTTTCTTCGGTGACCTCCCAAGTCCGCCTGCGCTCGAGGTACTCGCTGTAGCCGTATCGATATGATGTTGGGCTGCCGTAGTGGACCTCGCCGGGGGGCACGTCCCGGGTGACGACGGAGCCCATCCCGACGACGGCTCTCTTCCCCACGGTGACGCCGGAGAGGAGCGTTGCCCCTGCGCAGACTATGGCGCCGTCCTCCACGGTGACTCCCTTGAGCCTCTTGGAGGCCGGGTAGGGGTCGTTGGTGAACACGACGCCAGGCCCAACGAACACGTCGTCGCCGATGACGGTCCCCGGCGGCAGGTAGACCATGCCTTGGATGCGGCAGTTGCGGCCGATCCTTACGCCCGAGTCTATGTGGCAGAGGGAGCCTATGGTTGTCTCGTCTCCTATGCTGGTGTTGTCGCCTATGTAGGTGAGGTGCCATATCTTGACATCTCTCCCGAGGCTGACGTTGCGGCCTATGCTGCTTGTTGACGACATTATCTTCACATCCAGTTGAATTATCGCCGTGGGGGTGTTTATATTCTCCCGGTTTCCTGTTCAAGTGATTCGATGTTTCTCACGCGCGACCAGGAGCGTATGCTGGAGGGGGAGAATGGAGACGCCGTCAGGAAGAGCATGGAGCTGCTCGTGGCGCTTGGCGAGGTCTTCGGCGCTGAGAAGCTGGTGCCTGTGGAGTCAGCTCACATCAGCGGCGTCAGCTACAAGAACCTGGGTGACGCCGGCACCGAGTGGCTCGAGGAGCAGGCAAGCTTGGGCTCACGGTGCCGCATCAGGGCGACTCTGAACCCAGCGGGTATGGACATGGAGAAGTGGGAGGAGATGAACGTGTCCCCCGAGTTCGCCGAGGGCCAGGTACGCGTCATCGAGGCGTTCAAGCGGATGGGCGTCGAGCCCACGTGCACCTGCACGCCCTACCTGATAGGCCACGTGCCCCGCATGGGGGCTCAGGTGGCGTGGGCAGAGAGTAACGCCGTATGCTTCAGCAACAGCGTCATCGGGGCCCGGACCAACAGGGAGTCCGGCCCGACGACGCTGGCGTCCGCGGTTACAGGCCTCACGCCCCTGTACGGGTACAGGCTGGACGAGAACCGTGAGCCCGGTAAAATTGTCGAGATAGGGACAGAGCTGAAGACGAGGCTGGACTACAGCGCTCTAGGATACGTGACCGGGAAGATGCTGGGCAACGCGGTCCCATACTTCAGGGGGCTGGGGAGCCCCGACGTGGAGTCCATGAAGACCCTCGGCGCCGCGTGCGCCACCAGCGGCGGAGTCGCCCTGTGGCACGGAGAAGGCGTAACACCGGAGGCCATGTGGGCGGCGGAGCATCTGGACGGCGTCGAGAAGGTGACAGTCGAGCGCCGTGATCTGGAGGAGGCGCGTGAGCGGCTCGTCTGCGCCCCTTCGAACCCTACATATTGCGTTGGGTGTCCCCACTGCAGCCTAAGGGAGATGGCGGAGACGGCTGAGCTTGCGAAGGGCAAGGACCTCGGGGGCAGGCTCTGGGTGTTCACCAGCCGAGGCGTCTACCAGGAGGCGTCGAGGGCCGGCCACGTGAAGACCATAGAGAAGGCGGGCGGAAGGGTCTACAGGGACACCTGCATGGTTGTGGCGCCCCTACACGAGATGGGCTGGGAGGGCGTAGCCACGAACAGCTTCAAGGCCGGCCACTACAGCGTAGCCCACGGCTTCGAGACCATGATCACCACCTTGGACAAGCTGGTGGAGGGGGCGTCGAGGTGATCCTCAGGGGACGCAGGGTGATGGGCGGCGTCGCGGAGGGCGAGGCCCTGGTGAGCGTCGACCCTGTGAGCTTCTACGGCGGCGTGGACCCCGAGACGGGGTGCGTCACGGAGCCTGGGCACTGCTGCCGCGGAGAGAACATAAGCGGCAAGGTCTTCGTGTTCCCGACGGGCAAAGGCAGCACCGTGGGGAGTTACGTCATCTACAGGATGAAGAAGCTGGGCACGGCGCCGGCGGCGATAGTCAACGTGGAGACGGAGGCCATCCTCGCCACTGGCTGCGTCATAAGCGAGATACCCCTTGTTGACATGCTTGACAGCGATCCCTTGGAGGCCATAAGGACGGGCATGAGGGTTAGGGTCAACGGCGACGATGGGATAGTCGAGACCCTGTAGAGCTCTACCGTTAACGACTTAATGGCGTATCGCCTAACATCCCATGGTGCCCTGTGTTGCTTGAGAAGCTTCAGCGAGAGCTAGAGCGGGTCGAGGTCTTCAGGAAGAAGGCCATCGAGTTCAAAGACAAGAGGTTCCCTGACCTTGATGGATTCAACCTCATCGAAGGCATGCCGTACCACGTCGTGGACGGCGTCCCACACTACTACTACATCGTCGAGGAGGTGAGTGAACGCCTGTTTCTTCACCACGCCCTGACGCTGGACGAGTGCGCTCTCGCGGTGATGGCGGTGACCGACATGAGCAAGGTAGACGTCATAGGAGCCTTGGAGGCCATGGCCATACCCATCTGCACGAGCCTCTGCCTCAAGACACGGAAGCCCATGGCCGTCATCGGTAAGCGGAAGTACGTGGATGCCGTCTCCGGCTACACGCCCTCCGGCCAGATAGAGATAGTGAAGACGACGGGGTACAGCAAGACCTACCTCTACGCCAACGACATACCCCGGGGCAGCAACGTGTTGCTCGTGGAGCCCATCTCCAGCACCGGCGGCAGCCTCCGCAGGGTCACAGAGGAGTTCACGAAGAGGGACATCAACGTCGTCGACATGGTCACCGTCATAGGGAAGCCCGACTACGGGTACGAGGAGGAGATAGCCAAGGCAGGCCGGGAAGCCAAGACCCTCCTCAGGGTCCGCATCAAGAACTACGTGGAGCTCGGGGACGGCCACGGCTACTCGGAGACCGAGGTAGAGAAGACAGAGTGGTTCAGGAAGGCGGAACCCATAGTGGACAAGCTAAGGGACCGGTACGAGGAGGCCATGACGAGGCTACAGGAGACCTGAAAACATAGCCCTGATACAGAGCCAGAGTATGGGTTCCATGTTTCCAGCTGAACCAACATGCGCCGAGTACAGACTATAATGTCATAAAGGCTTTAACGACAATATAGACTGGGTATCGGTATGGGCAACTACAGCCGCAGACTCACTGAGATCCAGGCGAAGATGGAGGAAAAGGGGCTGGACCTAGTCGTCCTCGGCGCAGGCCCAGACGCCCAGTACCTCACAGGCGCCCCCGTCGAGTGGAGAAGAGGAAGGGATCTGACGCACCCAGCCGACGCAGTGTTCGTGCCGAGGGAGGGGGAGCCGATAATCCTAGCAGGGATGGGCTCGGTCAAGAAGGCGAGACAGGGCTGGGTCGACGACGTGAGGGGCCTCGGTATGTTCGAGAACCCCGCGCCTGCGGTCAAGGAGATCATTAAGGAGTTGGTGGATGAGCCGAAGAAGGTGGGCGTCGGCGAGTACACCTGGGGGAGCTTAGTGTTGGTCGTGGCGTCGAGCTGTAAAGGCGCCTCTTTCAGGAGCGCCGAGGGGCTCCTCGACGAGGTGCGTATGATCAAGGAGCCAGGGGAGATTGACAGGCTCCGCAGGGCGGCGAAGCTCACGGAGGACGTGATGAGCCGCATCATAGACCAGATCGACGCCGGGGAGACCATGAGGGGCGCCGGCCTGAAGATCGAGACCATGGGCAGGATGATCGGCGCCAGCGACGTCAGTTTCCCGCCCACCGCCGGCTTCTGCAAGTCGGGCAGTGATCCGACAGACGAGGTTTTCAACTACGAGAGGGGTCAGGGCCTTGAGCCGGGCACCAGCATAGCCTTCGACGTCGGCTTCGTGCTTGACGGCTACTGCAGCGACTGGGGCCGCAGCGTCTACTACGGCGAGCCCGAGGAGCACATCGAGAAAGCCTACGCGGCGCTCCAGACAGCCGTGGTGGAGACCGTGGACGACATAGGCAACCAAGTGCACACGGTGAACGAGATATTCCCCAGCATAGAGTTGATCTGCGACAGGGATGGCTACGGCGACTACCTACGCGCCAGGCTGCCCGACGGCATGGTGGGGCACCAGATCGGCGTGGAGGTCCACGAGGACCCTTGGCTTAAACCGGAGAACAGCCACGAACTGGTGAACAACATGATATTCTGCATGGAGCCCAAGCTCTGGCACATGGGCGAGTACTACATCCGCGTCGAGGACATGGTGCTGATAAAGAACGGCAAGGCTGAGTTCCTCACCAACTACGACCGTGAGCGTTTCAAGCTCTAATCTCTAATACTCCTCGCTGTATCCTTATATCGGTAGACAACTTACTTGGGGAACGTGAGCCTGAGATGAGTAGAGGCTGCTTCATAGTAATAGAGGGGATCGACGGGTCAGGAAAGTCCGAGCAGTTCCAGAGGCTCACGAAGAGGCTGAAGAAGAGAGGCTACAAGCTGGTGGCTACGCGGGAGCCGACGAAGGTGTACCCCGTGGGCCGCCTCATCGAGAAGGTGCTCAGAGAAGAGGAGCAGGTGTCGGAGGAGGCGCTGGCGCTGCTCTTCGCCGCCGACAGGGCGGACCACACGGAGAGGAAGATCAAGCCAGCCCTGGAGGAGGGCGCCGTGGTGGTATCGGACAGGTATGTGCACAGCTCGCTGGCTTACCAGAGTCGCGGAATGAATAAGGAACTGGATATAAACTGGATCGAGAAGATAAACAGGTTCGCTTTGGAACCAGACGCCGTTATATTCCTCGACATATCGCCCGAGGTCGGGCAGTCGAGGCTGAGCAATGGCCAGGTACGCATCAAGGATCACTCATACTTCGAGAACATCAACCAGCAGGAGAAGATCAGGATGGTCTATCTGGAGGTGCTTAACCTCCACGACTCGCCCTTGGGTTCCAAGAAGGTAGTCGTTAGTCAGGCTGGAGGGACGAAGGTGTACAGGGTCGACGGTGTTCTCCCAGTCGACGCGGTCGAGAAAATCGTATGGAGACAGGTGTCGAGTTTATTGAAGGAGCTGAATGTAGAGGCTGAGGGGAAAGACTCGAAGGTAGAGTCCCTGACCAAGTTCATCGAGGAGTAGACCGTCTCACCTATCCCGATCTTTATATCTTTCCCGATGTTTGCTTGATGGATCTGGTTTGCAGGTGGAAGCCTACGCCCTCGTGACTGCGTTCAGCTTCGGGCTCACGGCGGTGCTCGTGCGCAAAGGGTTGAGCGAGTCCACGGCTGTCACCGCCACCCTCGTCATCAGCGGGGTGCAGGTCATCGTCCTGGGTCTCCTGCTCGTCCTGTCGCCGCCGAGCCTCAGCTGGACCGCGGTCGGCTACTTCGTCGTCGCCGGGCTGTTGGCCGCGACGATGGGCAGGACCCTCAACTACATGAGCATCGACAGGCTGGGGGTGCCCATCAGCACGTCGCTAAGCGGCACCAACCCGCTGTTCACCATCATCTTCGCGTCCATACTCATCGGCGAAGCCGTGGAGGTGAGCACCGTGGTGGGCACCCTGCTCGTGGTCGCCGGCATCGCGTTGATCAGCGGCTGGGGCGGAGAGAACGGTGTGAAGAAAGGCGACCTCGTTATCCCGCTGGCCGCCGCGAGCCTCTACGCCCTCTCAAGCATCGTGAGGAAGACGGCCCTGACCATGCTGCCAGAGCCTGTGCTAGGCGCAGTTGTAGGGGCGCTCGCGAGCCTCCTCACCTACCCGATTGTGCTGAGGCTGATGAACAGGCAGGGAGACATAAAGCTCACGAAGGGCTCCCTGCCCTACTTCGCGGCGGCGGGTGTCTCCAACAGCGTCGCGTGGATAAGCATGTTCATAGCCACCCAGAGAGGCTCCGTCTCAGTCGTCTCCGCAATAATCGGGGCCAACCCCCTGTTCGGGCTGCTTCTCAGCGCGCTCTTCCTCAGGGACGTCGAGAGGATCACGGCTAGGATCATAGCCGGTTGCCTCGTCATCGTCGCCGGGGTCATGGTTATAACGCTGCTCTAGGCGCCCAGCTTATTCGCCCTGTCGAGGGCCTCCATGAGCTTCATCAGGGTGTCCGTGAGCTCGCCGATGAGCGCAGGGTCGTCAGCTTCCTCGAGCCTCGTCTGGACCTCGTCGATCTTCTTCCTAAAAGACTCTTCAAGCCTCTCCTTGTGGGCCTCGGCCTGCGAGTCGGCGTCGCCTTTAACGTACTTGACCGGCTTGTTACACATGGGGCATATGGTGTCGCCGTTCCTCAGCTGAAACAGTGGTGTCCCGCACTCCGGGCAGGTATCGCTCAGCATGCGCGCCCCTTGCCGCAGGAGCTCACCCATCTTCTTCACGCTGCCCTCAGACAAGCCGGCACCAACAACGCATAGACGCGCCCGCTTAAGAATCATTCACGTCGGGATGGGTGAAGAAGCCGTCCTCTCCAGCCTCAAAGCGCTCCACCTTCACCACGGCGCCCACGTTGATGAGTCCATAGACGTGGGGGTAAAGCTTACTACTGCCTCCGTCTTCCTCGACCACCCGTGAGTCCAGTCTATCTGGGTCGACGTGGAGGAGAACCAGGCCCAGCTGCCCCCTGTAAATCGAGTTCGCCACCTCGACGACCTGATGCGGGTAGGAGCAGTGGATGTACCCCTGATCGTGCAGGGAACCGGTCTGGTATAACCCGTCCTCTTGGGCTCTCACTCACTCGTCGCCGTGGGCTATATGAAGCAGCATGGGGAAACCTCCGCTGAGCGAGTTAATTAAAAATACCTTCAACGGATGAAACCCGGTGGAGGTCTGATGGGGCGAGTCTGAAGTATATCCAACACGCCATCATCGAGGGGGTCAAGAAGTACTATTCACGAGTTGCCGAAGGGGCTACCTTAAAAACTGTTCAGAGAATGTAACTGTATGCCTCTGGTGGATAGGTTCAACAAGGTGACCGGCCTCATAGTCGGGGCCACGCTGGGAGGCATCGTGGGCAACATCCTCGGCAACCTCGGCCTGGGCATGGTGGTGGGCGCGTCCCTCGGGCTGCTGCTGGGGCAGTGGTGCTGCATCAAGGCAGAGCGTAAAGCAACATAAGAATGGTCCAAGTAGGAGCCTTGTTTTTAAGGGAAGCACCCCAAGGTGAGGGTGCATTGATCCAGCTAGAGGGAAGAAACCCGGTACAGGAGGCGCTCAAGACAGGAACCGTGACGCTCATCCGGGTGGAGAAGGGTAAGGAGCGGGACCCCAAGATACAGGGCATCCTCGGCGCCGCCGCGGGCAAGAAAGTCCCCGTCGAGTTCGTCACGAGGCAGAGGATGGACAAGATCAGCGAGACGGGGCGCCACCAAGGAATCATGGCGGTGGTCGAGCCAAACCCAGGCTGGGGCTTGGAGAAGGTGCTAGAGGAGACGGGTAAGGAGGCGTGCATACTCCTGCTGGACCAGGTTCAGGACCCCCACAACCTAGGAGCAATCATCCGGACCTCTGACGCCGCCGGAGTAGACGGCGTGGTGATACCCAAGAAGGGGAGCGCGGACCTAGGGGCGACGGCCCACAGAGTCTCCATGGGGGGCAGCCTCCACGTGCCTGTCTGGAGGCGGAGCCTCTACACGGCGATAAAGACCTTGAAGGACGACGGGTTCAGGGTCGTGGGAGTGGACGCCTCCGGCGACGCGCCGTACTGGACCGTCGACCTGACGGGAGCCGTCGCTTTCGTCATAGGCGGCGAGGACAGAGGCATAAACCCCACCCTCTTGGAGAAGTGCGACACCCTCATCAGGATACCCATGATGGGCAAGATACCCTCACTCAACGTGAGCGTCGCCACGGCTATAGTGCTCTACGAGAGGATGAGGCAACAGGAAACTGGATAAGAAAAAGTGAGTCAGCGTTTCCTCATCGCGTTACTGACGACGAGGACGCCGATGGCGATGATGAAGAGAGGCCAAAGAGTATCCCATCTGGCCCACGGAACCACGTCCTTCAGAAGCGTCGAGAGACCCATTAGGATGAGGAACGCGCCTATGAGCAGGGGCCAGGTCATCCTGTTTCTGCCGCCGAAGCAGTCTTCGTCGAAGTCCCAGTCCCGTCTACTTGACCTGTACGCCGGTGGATGGAGGCTGGCTCCGCAGTTCTTGCAGACGTCTGCGTCCTCTTCGTTCTCAGTTCCGCACTTCGTGCAGTACACCAAAACCGTCACCTAGGACGCTGATCGTCATCGTCTTATAGAAACGTTACTCACGGAAAGCTACCTGAAGCCGTCTGGGCAGGGCTCAGGGCAGCGGCTGCACATCCTGACGTGCTCCTCCTGTGACACCCTGATGCGCGCCGCCACCCAGAAAACAACCGACGCCAGCAGGTAAGCCTCAACGTAGAAGCTCGCACCCAGCGATCTAAGGGATGCGGTCAACATGAACGCGCCGAAAACGAAGACGATGTTCAATACCAGATGGAACAGCGGGCTGCCCATGTCGATGAAATGCTGGATGAGGCCTAGGGCGACAAGCAGGGCGCCTGTGAAGAAGACCATCGAGGGGTCCCCGACGCTGAACCCGCCGAAGAAGCACAGGAATCCGCCGAGGATAGCCAAGATGGCGCCCAGGGCGAGGCCAGTGCACCCGGCGCACAGCGCCCTACCGTATACTCTCAACACGTGCCCGCTGAACTCTGGGCAGTCCGGGTGGTGACCGACGACGCCCGGGCTCCGCTTCGCCTCATGTCCGACGCCCCTCAGCCGCCCCGGAGCGACGGCTGCGACGAGCCCCACAGCGCAGATGAGGATGAAGAGGCCTCCGGTCACCATCGTCTGGGCGCCGAAGGTGACCTTGGGGACGTTCGGGCTAAACGCCAGCAACCCGAGGACCACGAGGAGAAGCAATCCAAGAGAGACGTACAGTAACTGCGTCCTTCGCCCAGATAGCCCCTCTTTCAGCCCCTGCCTAGGCTGCATCATGATCGTTGATGAAGGGAACTCGGACGTATTTGAAACCAAGGAGAGAACATAGGAAACCTTCATTACGATATGAACCGAAGTCGATACCATGCCGGAAAACGAGACCATGCCGGGCTGGGTCTACAAGGGCAAGAGGCCCACAACGGATAGGGAGTACTTCGAGAACATGACCCGGTGTATCTTCCAAGGCGGGCTCAACTGGCAGATGATCGCCAACAAGTGGCCCAACTTCAGGGAGGCGTTCGCCGAGTTCGACATCGACAAAGTGGCCGCGTATGGGCCGGACGACGTGGCTAGGCTGCGCGGGGACGAGGGCATCATAAGGAACAGGCAGAAGATAGAGGCGACGATACGCAACGCCGAGGAGTTCAAGCGGATAGCGGCCGAGCACGGCAGCTTCCAGAAGTGGCTGGATAGCTTGGACAAGGGCAGCAACTACGACTACGTGGTGAAGAGGCTGAAGAGCAAGTTCAAACGGGTGGGAACCAGCACCGCCCATATTTTCCTGTGGAGCGTCGGCGAGCCCATAAAGTACGACGAGAGCGTCCACAGCAGGCGGCCCACGAAGATCGTCTGACCCCCTCTTTTTTAGCGCATCATTCTATCGCAATAATGCAGCCCCTTCTACCTGATCAGGGACATCTATCAAGCCTATAGTGTATATCTAGCTAGGGCGCATCCGCAAATCACATTTATACATTGGCTGTAAGGGATCAAATGCCCGGAGGCGGTAATACCTTTTAGAAGGGGAAGGAGAAAAACCGCCTCCGTGCTCCTCCGGGAACATCTAAGGTTTCTCATAGGATAGGGTCCTCTTCCCGAATCTTGAGTATAACGTACCCTAACTCGTGGAAAAGATAAAAAAATAAAAGTGAGTTACTGCGGCTTGGTGAAGATGCGTCTGGCTTCGCCCATGAACTTCCTGATGGGCAGCTCCTGCGGGCACTGCTCCTCGCAGACGCCGCAGGATATGCACTGGTCTGCGTGGGCCTCTGGTCCTATCTTCTCCCAGTACTTCTCCTTGACATCGTCGCTCTGGCCGCTCATGTAGTACTCGTTGTACATTCCGAGGATCTCCGGAATATCGACGCCTTGGGGGCAGGGCATGCAGTACCTGCACGCGGTGCATCCGACGAAGCCCAACCTGTTGTAGGCGTCCTTCGCCTCGTCTATGAGCTTCAGCTCATCTGCTGTTAGGGACCCTGCCTCGCTGCGGCCGGCGTACTCCACGTTCTCCTCGACGTGCTTCATCTCGCTCATGCCGCTGAGGACGACACTCACCTCGGGATGGTTCCAGACCCACTTTAGGGCCCACTCCACAGGCGTCCTCTTGGTCTCGGCCTTGTCCCACACAGCCTGCACGTCCTTGGGCGGCGTTACGGCGAGCTTCCCGCCCTTGATGGGTTCCATGATGACGACCGCGAGCCCTTTCTCGGCGGCGTACCGTAGCCCCTCGAGGCCTGCTTGGTACTCGGTGTCCATGTAGTTGAGCTGGATCTGGCAGAACGTCCACTCATAGCTGTCCACGATCTCCTTGAAGAGGGCCACGTCGTCGTGGAAGCTGAAGCCTAGGTGCCCTATCTTGCCTTCCCGGATCTTCTCCTCGGCCCAGCTGAACACGTCCAGATCCCTTATGGTGGGCCACCTGGTGTGCCTCAGCCCATGGAGCAGGTAGAAGTCGATCTTATCCATCTCAAGCTTCCCGAGCTGCTCGTCGAGGTACTTGTCGAAGTCGCCCCGCTCGTTTATGAGCCACGTGGGCATCTTGGTGGCGAGCCGGACCCTCTCACGGTAACCGTCCTTGAGGACCTTGCCGACCAGCCTCTCGCTCTCGCCCTGGTGGTAGGGGTACGCCGTGTCCACGTAGTTGACGCCTTGGTCGATGGCGTACCTGATCATCTTGACGGCGTGGGGCTCATCGATGTTGCCTGTGTCGCCCCCGACGACGGGGAGCCTCATGGCACCGAACCCCAGGGCTGAGACCTCCCAATCCAGCCCCCTAAATTTACGGTACTTCACGATATCACCTAAAATGATGTGATGAGATCGAATCCATCGCATATAGGAGTTTGCGTCCACTTGGAAGACGCGGACTCAAACGAAGCGACCACTTACAGGAGTTACGAGAACAGGCGGCGCATCGTGAGGTTTTCCTTTATACCACGTTGAAGGCTGGTTAAACATGGCTAAACGGCTAGCTGCGTTCACCCTCCTCACACTCGTCATCGCGTTTTCACAGGCTCCTCACACCCGCGCCGACGCTCTCGGAACCCACCTCGTCGAGGGTGGCCTGGTCCTGACGGGCTCCGAGAACAGGACCATAGCGA
>DAOVEE010000272.1 GCA_030669135.1 Candidatus Bathyarchaeota archaeon
AACGCTTTCGTGTCAGACGTGGCTGATACTCTTTATATTTCATGCCGCGTAGAAGGTTGCCGACGCTTTGACAGGGAACAACGTCTTCTCTCAGCTGTGCCGCCCGGTCAGGAGGCTCATAGACGAAAAAGGCTTCGAGAACCCCACCGAGCCCCAGAGAAGGCTGATACCCAAGATACTTGAGGGAAAGAACGTCCTGCTCATATCGGCTACCGCCACGGGGAAGACGGAGGCGGCGATGCTGCCCGTTCTCCACAGGTTTCTGCTGTCCGGCGGGAGGCAGCCGGGCATCAGCATCGTATACATCACGCCACTCCGGGCCCTGAACAGGGACATCCTAGAAAGGATGACGTACTGGTGCAACAGGCTGGACATCAGGCTCGGCGTCCGCCACGGCGACACCAGCCAGAGGGAGCGGGGCTACATGAGGCACAGCCCGCCCGACATGCTCATCACCACCCCTGAGACCCTGCAGGCCATCCTCCAGGGCCGCACCATCAAGAACCACCTGAAGACGGTGAAGTGGATCATCGTGGACGAGATACATGAGCTCGCAGACAACAAGCGCGGCAGCCAGCTCAGCCTAGCCCTCGAACGGATCAGGAACGTGGCCGAGAACGACATCCAGTTCATAGGGCTCAGCGCCACCATCGGCAGCCCCGAGAGGGTGGCCCAGTTCCTGGTCGGCGAAGGCCGCGACGTGGAGATCGTCCAGATCTCGGCGCTCAGGGACACAAGGTTAGACATAGTCTACCCCGAGCCCGACGCAGAGGACTACGAGCTGGCGAGGAAGCTCTTCACCCACCCGGAGGTGGCGGTGCGGCTCAAGGTCATGAAGGACCTCATAGAGCAGCACAACACCACCCTCATCTTCACCAACACCAGGAGCACCAGCGAGGCCCTGACCAGCAGGTTCAACCTGTGGGACACCGATTTCCCGCTCAGCATCCACCACGGCAGCCTCGCGAAGACCAGCAGGATAGCCACCGAGAAGGGGCTCAGGGCAGGCGACCTGAGGACGGTCATCTGCACCAGCAGCCTGGAGCTGGGCATCGACATCGGCGCCATCGACCTCGTCATCCAGTACAACAGCCCCAGGCAGGTGACTAGGCTCCTCCAGCGGGTGGGCCGCAGCGGCCACAGCATAGAGGAGATCAGCAAGGGAGTCATCGTGGCGATGAACAGCGACGACGCCCTGGAGAGCATGGTCATCTGCAGGCGCGCCCTCAAGGAGATAATGGAGCCCATCTATGTGCCGGAGAAGCCCTACGACGTCCTGGTTAACCAGATCATCGCCGAGCTCATGCAGAGGAACAAGCTCTACTTCCTCCAGGTGAAGAACCTCTTCGACCACGCCTACCCGTACAGAGACCTCACCGAGGAGGACGTTCTCAACGCGGCCCGCTACATGCACGACAGGTTCCCCCGGCTGGCGTGGCTCAGCGAGGAGGACGAGGTCATGATCAAGCCCCGGGGCAGCCGCAAGACCATGTACAGGTACTTCTTCAACAACCTGAGCATGATCCCCGACGAGAAGGACTACCTCATCGTAGACGTGGACGAGGACAGCCCCGTCGGCATCCTCCAGGAGGCGTTCGTCGCCGAGTACGCGAAGCCCGGCGTCAAGTTCACCCTCAGGGGCCGCCCCTGGAAGATACTCAACATACACAACGACAAGATCTACGTCCGCGGCGAGGACGACCCCACGGGCGCCATCCCCAGCTGGGTGGGCGAACAGATACCCGTGCCCCGGGAGGTCGCCCTGGAGGTCGGGGAGATCAAGGCGTACGTGGAGAACAGCCTCGGCGAAGGCATGGGCGTGGACGAGATAGCCAGCGAGCTCCACCTCCGTTACCCGGCCAACGTAGACACCATCAAGAGAGCCATCTCGGAGCTCGCGGAACACCACCGCCGAGGGTACACGGTGCCCACCGACAGACGGGTGGTCCTGGAGGACTGGGAGGACGACGTCATCATACACGCCAACTTCGGCAGCCTC
>DAOVEE010000071.1 GCA_030669135.1 Candidatus Bathyarchaeota archaeon
CTCCGGCTCCATGCTCAAGATGTTCAGCCACAGCAGTGCTTCCCTATACTGTTTGAGGAACCATCTTTTGTAGTGCCACGGTGATTTATCGTAGTTGTACCTATCTATGTCGTGGCTGCTTGAGCCTTCTGAATTTGAGAAGACTCGGATAATACTGTAGTTCCACGGGTACAAGCATGTGGACGCGCAGAAGGGAGAAGAACTAGGCTTCTCGGTTTTTCTTGCCGAACCCGACCACGAGGTCCACCAGCTTCTTGTTATCGATCTCGGCTCGGCTGCGCCAGTCCAGGTACATGACCCCCTGCTCGTCTGCGCCGAGGTAGCCCTGCTGTATATACCTGTCCAGGTTGAGCTTCACCCTCCACCCCGGCAGCTTCTCCTGAAGCACCCTCTCAACGTCGACCCTGGGCGCCTTCCCCTGCTTGGAGATGAGGTACGCCACCGAGACGGCGAGGCCGGCGATGTCGTCTATCCTCCACCCGATGGTCTTGGCCGTCTTCTGGTCCACCGTCCCCCTCAGAGTAATGTAGTAGCGGGCGTCCTGCAGCTGCGCGCTGGTGGGCTCGACTATGTCGGGCTCGTCGAACGCCTGGGTAACCCTGAGGTCCAGGGGCTTGATCTGTTTGTCCAGCACGTCTAGGACGTTCCTCCAGTCCCTGCCCAGCTCCTTACGCAGCTCCCAGCCCCTGACGCCGGGGAGCCTGTGGTGCTTGAAGAAGAGCAGCTGGACGGCGTCCTTCACCTTGCGGGCGTAAGCTCTCTCCGTCTTCGTCAGCTTTGCCGCCATAGCCTCCACTCCTCATAGTCCACCATCATGAGTAGGCTCACCTTGGGTTTCTCGGGGTCCGGCCTGAGCTCCGGGTTGTGTATGATCTTGGTCTCCTCAGTGAGCCTGTCATGGTGGATGTTGGCGTAGCCGTGGCTAACCATGAAGACGGTCATGTACGCCCGGTACACCGTGTCCCTGTATGTGTCTGCGCCTATCCAGTCCCAGTAGTCGATGACGCCGCCCACGCCCGCCCTCTCCCCGAGCTCGCGCCAGAACCCCTCCAGTAGCCCGGCGAACCCCTCCGTGAGGATGAGCCCCAAGTCGTAGGCCTCCTGCATGGTGGCGGTGCCCGTCTCCCTCTCGGCCACCTCCAGGCCCTGCCAGCGTTCGTCCAGCGGGATGAGGCCGCCCCAGTAGCCGAGGCTCTCGGCGAGGGTCCTGGCCGAGATCTGCTCCATCTCGACGACGGGGTGCCAGCTCTTGAGGAAGGCGTCGGCGATGGCGCCTATGTCCATCCTCATGAGGCTCTGGCTGAGCATAAAGGGGTCCTTGTAGAGGGTGCTGCTCTTGTGGGCTATCCACTGGTTCTGCCGCTCCAGCACGTTGGATAGCTCCTTGAGGGCCTCCGCGTCCAGGCAGAAGCCCTTGACGTTCTTTATCTTGGGGTAGTGCTTCCTGATGACGCCCATGACGTAGTCGAAGTCGATGTCGAAGGGCTCGATCCTTCCGCTCTGCACCATCCTGCAGAGGCTTATGACGCTCTCCAGCTCGCTGCTCATCGCTCTTCCTCCACGAGCCTGGGTACAGAGACGTCGTCGGTCTTGTGGACCATGATTATGTGCACGTCCTGGCCCTTGAAGGTGATCTGGCTGGGGGTGATGGCCATGTACTGGTCGTCTGTGCCCTCCATGGCGGAGACTATGAACTCGCTGACTGCCTCCTTGTTCTGGGGGTCCATGTGGAGGTCGAACTCGTCCACGGCCCTGAAGGGGCTGACGACGTTCTGCTGCAACGCCAACAGGAACGCCATTACCGAGCTGCTGCGCTCC
Source organism: Candidatus Bathyarchaeota archaeon (assembly GCA_030669135.1). Taxonomy (GTDB): domain Archaea; phylum Thermoproteota; class Bathyarchaeia; order TCS64; family TCS64; genus RBG-16-57-9. The sequence continues at coordinate 1,819 of DAOVEE010000071.1, forward strand.
CCGCCGCTGTGGGTGTACGGGTCCAGCCGCTGCGGCGCAGCGCCCTTGAAGCCGACGATTATCTCGAGGCCGGCGTCCTCGATGTCGTGGCTGTTGACGAGCCGGGTCTCGCCTACGGCCTGGAGCTTGGCGAGGAGCCTCTTGTATCGGACGTTCACCTCCTCCAGAAGGTTCTCCGTGACGTCCTGCCACTTCCTGTTCCGCTCCTCTATCTCCTCCAGTACCTGGCGGCGGCTCTCCTTGACCTCCTCGATGCGCCGCTGTATCTCCCGGAAGGTATCGTTGTAGTTCTCGTACATGTCCTCGGCCTCCTCGGGGACGTCCGCCATGCCCATGAGGATGCCCTGGGTGCGCCTTATCTCGTTGAGTATGTCTTCGCCGCTGCGGCCGGTCTCTATCCTCGGGCCGCGGATGAGGGCCTCCGCCTCGGCGTCCCTGAGGTCACGGGTTGTGCGGTCGATCTCGGCCTTCACCTGCTCCGTCCTCCGTCTGAGCCTGCCGCGGCGGTCCTTGAGGAGCGCCAACTGTATCCGTCCCTCGATGTACTGGTCGTTGGTGTCGTCGATCCTCTTCCTGATCGCCTTCATCTCTAGGGCGAGCCTGCCTGCCTCCTGCTCGGCCTCCGTGAGCCTCCCCGTATAGGAGGTGATCTCCGTCTGAAGGTGGTTCCTCTGCTCCAGGAACTCGTTGCTGAGGTTGTCGTAGGTCTGTATCTGGGTCTCCTCGATCTCGGTGAATAGGGTGAAGTAGTCGTCGAGGGTGGTAGGGCCGCTCTGAGCCTTGTCGAGGAGGGTCTTTATGGCGGACTCGAAGCGCCGCCTCTGCTCCCTTGAGCTCCGGATGATGCGCTCCACCTGGGTCAGCTGGTCCTTGGAGGCGTTTATGCCGTGCTCGCTGACGCCGACGAGGCGCTCGCTCTCGATGCGTTTCTCGATGAGGTCGTCCCAATGCTTCCTCATGACGCCGAGTCCATGCTCGGCGTCGACGATCCGCTGGGTGTTCCTCTCCATCTCCTCCTCCGCGGAGGAGAGGTCCCTCTCGGTCTCAGCCAGCTCGTCCTGAAGCCGCTGTACTGCCGCCTCCAGGGTGAGCACCCTGCTCCACGCCATCTCCTGCTGCAGGAAGGTCTGGCGTTTCTGGAGCTGCCTCTTCTCCTTGAGCCTCTCGTTCTGCTCCCTCCAGTACGCCAGGGTCTCCCTGGCCTGGTTGAGGAGCTGGTTGAGGCTCTCCTCCTCGCTGAGGATGCCGCTGAGCTTGGATTTGGCCTCCACGACGTCCCGCCTGAAGCTCTCATAGCCCACTGCCTCCTCAAGCGTCTTGAGCCTCTCCTGGGGGCTTATGTTAGCGAACCTGGTGGACATCGTCTGGTGCATGATTATGAGCATGTTGTCGGGGTCGAACCCGAAGCTCTTCAGGAGGTCCACGACCTCGGCCTTGGAGACGCTGCGCTGGTTGAGCCTGAACCCGTACTTCCCGTCCCTGCGGAGGGTCCTGGTGAGGGTGATCTCGTCCATGTTGTACTGGGGGACGGGTCTGTACCCGTTCTCCTGGACACTGTTGTTGAGGATGAGTGTGACTCTGGCCGACTCGGCGTCCCAGCGGATGAGGTCGCTGAGCCTCTTAGATCGCTCCGTGTAGGTGTCCCCGAGGGCGACGCATATGCCGAGGAGCAGGCTGGACTTCCCCGAGCCGTTGGGCCCGCAGACCACGTTGACACCCGGCTTGAGGGGGATGCGGGCGTACTCGTAAGACATAAAGTTCTCTAGGATTACCTCGCGGATGAGCATCTATGGGCCTCGAACTCTAATACCTCAGCCACGCCTCATTTTTAAAGTTTGACTAAATCCTTGTAACACCCCAGAGAAAGTGTAAAACGCTACAATGTCAATACACACCTGATATTCATGATCGAGTTATCGAAGGCCCAGGAGGAGAGGGCCATGAGGCTCCACAGGGAAGCCGTGGTGGTCGACACCCACTGCGACACATTGATGAAGTTCCTGAGGCAGCCCCGCGGAATGCCGCCAGCCCGTAGGCTCGGGGAGAAGGCGGACAGAGGACACATCGATCTGCCGAGGATGATCGAGGGCGGCGTCACGTGCCAGATCTTCGCGGTCTACACGGGCAGACGCGCGTTCGTGCCGGAGGCCACACAGGTGGCCCTCCAGATGGTGGACAAGTTCTACTCGGAGATAGACGCCAACGACGGGATCGTCGCGGTGACCAGCCACGACGAGATAATCGACGCGAAGAAGAAGGGGCTCGTCTGTGGGCTTCTGTCCCTGGAGGGGGCGGAGCCCCTCATGGGCGAGATAGCGCTGCTCAGGGTCTTTTACAGGCTTGGCGTCAGGATGCTGAGCTTCGCGTGGAACTACAGGACGCCGTTCGCGGACGGCCTCGGCGCCAAGAGGGCTGAGAGCAAGCTCCCGGAGCTCGGGGTCCAAGCGCTGGAGGAGATGGATAGGCTCGGGATGATATTCGACGTCTCCCACTTGGCGGACACGGTCTTCTGGGACGTGGCCGACGTGATGAAGGAGCCGTTCATCGCGAGCCACAGCAACTGCAGAGACCTCTGCGACCACCCGAGGAACCTCACCGACGACATGATCCGGGCGCTGGCTGACCACGGCGGCGTCATGGGGATGAACTTCGCCCCATCCTTCGTGGACAAGGATAAGGCCACGGTGGAGAAGATGGTGGACCACGTCGACCACATAGTGGGCCTCGTGGGGCCGGACCACGTGGGGCTGGGAAGCGACTTCGACGGCATCGGGTCCACGCCGGAGGGCCTCGAGGACGTCAGCAAGATGCCTAACATGACGAGGGTCATGGTGGGCCGCGGCTACAGCGACGAGGACATACTGAAGATACTGGGCGGCAACCATCTGAGGATCTTCAAGCAGGTCATCGGCTGACCCGGTCCCCCGTCTCCATTCTTATCTTATCGTTATGCAGCCCATTCAGACCCGTTTATCTGGAGACACTCGCCACAGTCTGTACGCTTAAAGTGTTTAGGAAATTGCTATAACGTGATCCGTGGCTGTAATAATTGATTCTATGTCTGCGGGTTTTCGTGGTTCTGAGTACTGTTGGATGAACGGCAGAGTAATTCCAACGAGCGAGGCGCTGGTCTCGGCGATGGAGCCCATCTACTTGGGCATATTCGAGGGAATCAAAGCCTACGTGGAGGGAGACGTGCTTTCAGAGGGGAAGCTGAACGTCTTCGGGTGGAAGCAGCACGTGGACCGTCTCTTCAGGAGCGCCGAGGTCGACGGCCTGGCCATGCCCTACTCCAAGGAGGAGCTGATGAGGGCGGTGAAGGAGACCATCAAGGCGAACGGGTACAAGAGGAACACCTACATCCAGCCGAGGGTCTGGCCCAAGGCTGGGAAGCAGGAGGATAGCCACGTCGTGGTGCCCACGTGGGGCTTCGAGACGCTTCTAGGCAGGGACAACCCCCTGTTCGGGGAGGAGCGGAGGTTCATGGTTAGCAGCTGGCGGAGGCTGAGCAGCGACGCGCTGCCGCCGCAGGCCAAGAGCTGGGCCAACTACGCCAACTCGGCCCTTGCGAGGCGGGAGGCCAGGCGCTGCGGCTACGACAACGCCGTTTTCCTCGACAGAAGAGGCTTCGTAAGCGAGTCCACGGGGGCGTGCCTCATGACGGTGAGGGACGGGAAGGTGATCACGCCGCCGGTGACGGCGTCCATACTGGAGTCGGTGACCCGGGGCTGCTTCATCGAGTTCATACCAGACTTGAGGGTCCCGGTGGAGGTGCGGGACATCACAAGGGTGGAGCTGTACGCCAGCGACGAGGCGTTCCTCTGCGGCACCGGAGGCGAGTGCACGCCCATAACGAGTGTTGACGACATCAAGTTTGGCGACCAGTACCCGGGGCCCGTCACGACGAAGATAGCCGAGTACTACTCCGACATACTGGCCGGGAACGTGGCCAAGTACAGGAGCTGGCTGACGCCCGTCTAACCCCTTTTTTCTCTTGTTCGACTGTATGGGAAAGGATTTTATGTTTAGCGTCGCGTCTAATACGGTGCAGGATGGGCCGGTGGTCTAGCCTGGCAGGACACCGCGTTCACACCGCGGTAGTCGCCGGTTCAAATCCGGCCCGGCCCACCATTCCTGTTCGAGTTTTCCTCTCATCACTTAGACACGTGGTCGCTGAGCAGTGCGCCGTAGCCGTCTATGTTGCTTTGGTCGAGTCCCCGTAGGGCGGCCCACATGGTGGCCTGGTTGCTGGTGACGAAGGGTAACCGGTGCTTCTCCTCCAGCGCCTCGATGAGGTGGACGACTGGGAGGTTGGTGCAGCTGACAAAGACCGCGTCAGATACTGGGGCAGGAGCGATGAAAGATTCAAGCTGCTCCCTGGAGACTCTGCCGATCCGCTGATTATCTGTGAAACCAAGACCCCTTATGGTGTCCACCATGAACCCGTGGGCCTCGAGGAACGACCGCTCATGCATGTTGACTACGTCTGTGTAGGGAGTGAACACGGAGACTCTCTCCGCTCCCAGCGTCCTCAAGCCGTCTACTACGGCGCCTGCGGTGGTGACCGCAGGCACTCCGGCTGTCTCCTCGAGTCTACTCTTGAGGCTCTTCTCCCAGTCGACGCCTCTGATGAGGCTGCCGCTGGTGCAGCCGTAGGCGAGTATGTCTACGTCAGCCGTCTTCAGGAGCCGGGCCGCCCTCGCGGCTTCGCCGGCCATCTCTTCGAGCGCATCGGGAGTGACGTCCCGGAGGAGCATCCTGGCAGTATGGACCGTGACCCCGGGTGGGGCCATCTGGTAAAAGTCTGGCTCCATGGTGGTGTTGCTGCTCGGCAGCAGGAGGCCTATACGGCTCATCGTTCATATAATGTGTAGGTGGCGTTGTTTAAATCTGAACTGATTGACGGGTGTCAGCGTCGTTCAGGGACACATATGTCTATGGTCGTAGAATCTGTGGCATGTATGGCTTCTATGAGATGATTAGTAGCTACTTGCTACTATTATCCTCAGCAAGCCTCCAGGAGTCGGCGAGGCTCCAAGCCGACGCAGCCAAAGCGAGCACCGTAAGCGCGCCGTTAATCGTCCACAGAGTCTGCCTTCCAGTCACCGCCTCGCTATAGTATCTGGCGTTGACCTGGCGTTCATGGAGGACGAAGTTGCCCTCGGAGTAGAACGCGACTACGTGGACCTTGTTGTTCTCAGCGGTGACGTAAGTCAGGGTGCCGTTGACTCCTTCTTGTTTCTCCAGGTATTCTTCAGGCGGAGCCCTATGGGTGTCGAGGCGGTTGTAGGCGCCCCTTGTCAATATGTAGACGCTGACCGTTGTGTTGGCGGAGTAGGAAACATCGATCTCCTTTGGAACGGATAATAAGGACTCGACGACGATCAGCCTGTTCCCCGCATAGGGGCCGTCATCCATCTTGTACGAGTTTACCTGCGTCACCTCCGCGGACGACATGCCCCTAAGGTAGACGCCAGTAGCCCCGACGCCCAGAATCATAAACGTCGTGAATAGGTTGAGCCAGATCCGTCTCATAGAGGAATTGGTATCGCCGTTGGTTTTATGAATTTTTCGGGGCCTGACAAATTACTCTTAACTAGGTAATGGTTCCTTGCTCCCTCGTCCATCAAATCAACTGTTTTTAGGTCCCCCGTTTCCAGTATGTGATCAGGATTATCCAGAACGGCTAATAGAGTTGATCAGGCTCATAGAGTGTCAAGAGGAACAAAAAATGTGTAGCGAGACTCTTCATCGTCTTCTCCGCTGCGTTCAACCTTTACAGGTCTCCATCACTATTAGCTGCGGCGTCATCTACGGGAGGAAGCAAGGAGGTCTATATGTTGGATGAATCGCGAACATCCAAGGAGCGGCTTCAGAGCATCATGCCCACCAACTATTTCGTGGCGTTGCTTGCGCTGAGCATAGTGCTACATTTCGCTTACCCCATCGGGAAGGTGCTGCACCCCCCAGCCACCTACGCCGGCTACCTTCTCATCGGGTTCGGTGCGACAATGAACCTGTGGACCGACGCCCTGTTCAAGAAGCATGACACCACGGTGAAGCCGTACCTAGACCCGTCGACGCTGATCGTGTCGGGGTCCTTCGCGTTGAGCCGCCACCCCATGTACCTCGGGATGGCGTCGGTGCTGCTCGGGGTGGCCGTGATCCATGGGACGATCGTGACCTTCCTGTTCCCCGTGGCATACGTAGCTTTGATGGAGCTGCTGTTCATCCCATACGAGGAGGAGATCTGTGTCACGGTATTCGGCGACGCGTACCTGGAGTACAGGCGCAGGGTAAGGCGCTGGCTGTAAAAGAGCTAAACGTCTTATGCATAGTCATCGAGGTATCTACGGGAGTGTCTTTGTTGGCTGAGCCTTTGATATACGTTAACGGGGAGCTGGTGCCCAAGAGCGAGGCAAAGATCAGCGTCTTCGACGAGGGTGTGACCCACGGCTGGGCGGTGTACGAGGGGATAAGGGTCTACGACGGCAGGATCGTTGAGCTGGACGCCCACGTGAAGCGTCTCTACGCCTCCGCGAAGGGCGCGGGCATAAAGATACCGTTGAGCCCCGGCGAGTTCAGGGACGCGGTCATCGAGACCGTCCGCGCCAACGGCTACAGGGACTGCCACCTCGCCCCATGGGTGGGGTACGGCGAGGTGGGCGGCGAGCCGAGTGCAGTCATCAGGATAAGGGAGGTGGGGACTAGGATGGGTGAGCCCCTCACCGCCGTCGTCACCAGTGTCCGCCGGGCGGCGCCGGACAGCATCCCGGCCCAGATAAAGACCAACAGCCGCCTGGACCTGATGCTGGCCAAGGT
>DAOVEE010000223.1 GCA_030669135.1 Candidatus Bathyarchaeota archaeon
AATGGGTCAGCGTACATATGCCTCACCGAGGTGTGCCCCGAGACCACTCAGCCTGTTCTTGACAGGATCGACCCCGATCTGCACGGCTACGTGAGGTTCGTGGAGGCCCCTGCGCCTATGTGGCTGCTCAAGGGCTGGGAGAGGAGGCTCATGGGCATCCTGGTGGGCGAGCTTCCGGCTAAGGGTGTTCGGTGGACCTGTTTCTCCTACTACTATGACGGCAGGTTTCTGGTTGGTTTCGAGGAGCTCGACGAAGAGAAGATGGCGGTGATAAGGGAGACGATAGAGGGCAGGGTGCCGTCGGGTATGCTGGTGGTGTTTGAGACGGGGCCCATCGTGCTCGATTGAGAAGCCGTCCCTTCTACTCGCTTACCCCGAGGATGTTTATCATGCTGAGGGCGTATACCTTGGTTGTGGCTATGACGTCCTCGACCTTGATGCGTTCGTTGGCGGAGTGGAGGCCTTCCCCGCCGATGCCGTAGCTAGCGAAGGGTTTCCCGTGGCGCTTGACGAACCAGCCGTGATCGCTGCTGTGGCTGCCGCCCACGGGTTTGGGGGTGTACCCGATGACCCATTCGGCGGCCTTCTGGATGCCTTTGACGATGAGCGAGTCGGCTGGTGCTACGCTGACCAGGTTCCCGGGCTGGACCCTGTACTCGACTTCCAGGGCCGGGTCGATTTGCTTTGCTCGTCGGATCACTTCCTCATACTCCTGGTCTACCTGTTCCTCGGTCTCTCCGGGGGTGTAGCGTCTGTCTACGTAGATCTCGCATGTGTCGGGGACGTTGTTGTTGGCGACGCCGCCGTGGACCCTGTTGACGCTGAACCTGCTCTTCATCACGCTGTCGGTGCCGGGGAGGCGGTACTCCCGGGTGTTTACCTGGTCGGCGTGTCTCTGGAGCTCGGTTATGAGGCCTGCGGCGTGGGCGATGGCGTTGACGCCTTGCTCTAGTCGGGCGGTGTGGGCGCTTCTTCCCTTGACGGTGATTGTGGCGCCTCTGCTGCCGTTGGCCGCTACCCCTATGGTGTCGGGGGAGCCGCCGTGGGCGTAGAAGAGGTAGTCGACGCCCTCGCCGTAGCCCCGGTTGAGAACCTCCTGGAACCCGTATCGGCCTCCTTTCTCCTCGTCGGCTACGTGGGTGAACACCATGTCGCCTTTGAGCCGTATGCCCAGCTCCCTGAGCGCCCTGTAGGCCATGGTTAGGCCGCATGTGGCGACCTTGTTGTCCTGGGCTCCCCTGCCCCAGATGTAGCCGCCGTGGATCTCGCCGCCGAAGGGCGGGTGCCTCCAAGAGTCAGGATCGCCTGCCGGGACCACGTCGTAGTGGCTGTACATCATCATACGTGGGCCGTCTCCGGTGCCGGTGTGCTTGGCGACGACGCTTACTCTACCCGGTTGGGGCTCAACGAGGTCAACCTCAAGACCATCCCTGCTACACTCCTTCTCCATGTGGGCCCCGATCTCGGCTTCCTCGCCTGTGACGCTGGGGGTCTGGATGAGCTTCTGCATGAAGGAGATGATCTCATCTCTCTTGGACTCGATGTGATCTAGGATTCTCTGTTCAATGGACAACGATTCTCAAGTAGTCTCACTGTTTGAAGTCATTTAAAACAAATATCAATAAGTTCAGTTATAGGTGAGACCTGTGAGATTTGCATTACAACCATAAAAGGCGATATCTACAATTTATTAACAATATTAATGCAAATGTTTTCTGTCGCGTACGCGATAATAAAACAGGTGAATGTTGATGACTCGTATGACTGGGGCTAAAGCGATAGCGGAGACCATGAGAAACCATGGGGTAGAACACTTCTTCCACGTCTCGGGAGGAATGATCTCGCTATTTATTGAGATAGAGGACGCCGGCATAGACCTCGTCCTCGCGCGCAGCGAGAAGGCCGCCGCCTACATGGCCGACGGCTACTCAAGGGTAAGCTACAGGCCCAGCGTATGCTACGGGCAGGCCGGGCCCGGCGCCATAAACCTCGCCGCCGGCATCTCCGAGGCTTACTGGACATGCACCCCCGTCGTAGCCCTCACCGGCTCCACCAGCGTCCCCCACCTCTACAGGTTCCAGTACCAGGAGCTAGACGAGATGCCCATGTTCGAGCCCACCACAAAGTGGAACGCCCAGATATACCAGGCAGAGAGGGCCGCCGAGATCACCAGAAACGCCTTCATCGTAGCCACCAGCGGCTGCCCCGGACCGGTACACATAAACCTCCACTACGACGCCGCCAACAACGAGGCCGACGTCCCCGAGCCCCACTCCTCCCCGGGCCACAACACATACCCCACAGGGAGAACCCGCCCAGACCCGGAGAGCGTAAAGGAGGCCGCGGAGACCCTCGCAGGAGCCGAGCGCCCAGTCATAGTGGCGGGCGGCGGAGTAATAATATCCCGGGCCTGGGACGAGGTCGTCGAGCTAGCCGAGCGACTCTTCATACCAGTCGCCACCACCCTCAGCGGGAAAGGCACCATACCGGATGCGCACCCGCTGTCCGTGGGCGTCGCAGGCAGGTACTCAAGCTCAGCCGCCAACAAGGTGGTCGACGACGCCGACGTCGTCTTCATCATCGGCTCCAAAGCCGGCGGCATGTCGACAGACAACTGGACAGTACCCGGGCAAGACGCCGCCATACTACAGCTCGACGTGGAG
>DAOVEE010000262.1 GCA_030669135.1 Candidatus Bathyarchaeota archaeon
CTTGTCCGGGTGCTTCACGCTCATTATGAGCATGTGCTCGGTGAGCCAGTCCTCGTGGTTGGCCTTGTAGATGGCGAGCCGGAGCGCCAGCTTCTTCAGGCCTATGCTGTTGCCCGCGTACTGGTTGTTCACGCTGTAGACCTTGCCGTCCACGACGTCCACGTATATGCGGCGGTCGTCCACGTTCACCGTGGTGTTCCGCTCGTCCAGCTCCCCGGCGCTATGGATGAAGGTGAAGAACTCTCCGTCCCCCAGCTTCTTGAACTCCTCATAGCCGTTCCTGTACAGGATGTCCTCGCTGTGGGCGACGTAAATGCTGTCCGTGAGCTGCAGCGCGCATATCGTGAACCTGCTGCCGGTGGGTCCCAGGCTGAAGAACCGGACGAGGCACTCCTTGCCATCCATGGCGCCGTCCATGATGCCCAGAACCTCCTCCAGCCCCTCCTCGCGGCCGATGGTGTTGATGGTCTTCGTCATCCTCATGCCCTCAGGCAGCAGCACCCGGGTGTTCCCCTTGTCCCGGGCCTGATCGTAGTAGCCGTCGTAGTGGATGGTGTGGCCCTCCATCTCCAGGCGCGCCTCCTCGCCCAAGTCTATGGCTAGCTGCCTAACGTAGGCGATGTCCTCGGGGCTGTCAGTGATGACCGTCGCCTTGGCAGGCTTACATAACTCGAGGAACCTAGCGACCTGTTCCTCGACTTTGGGGTTCTTGAGCGCCTTGAGCTTCCTCAGGCTGTTGTCGTCCATGAACCTTGACAATGAATTTGACACTTAGATGCCTCTTCTAGTGTTGAAGGAAGCGCGTATTAGGCTTATCGGTTTTAACCTGAGGCAACCGTTCTCTCCTCGGGCGGCTTAACGTTCCTGAATGTCACCCAGAGGAGCACGTCGTAGAGTCCCTTGATCGCCCCCGCCAAGAGGAAAGGCAGTGAGAAGCCTACGAACTGCATTATGTAGCCGGCTATGCTGGGCCCGACGGCCATGGTGAAGCTCCGCGGCAGGTTGATGAGTCCCTGGACGCGGCTACGCTCCTCGGGCTTCACTATGGCCATCGTGTAGGACTGCCTTGTGGGTACATCCATCTGGCTCAACAGGCTGCGCCCCAGGTACAGGGAGAGAGATGTCGGCAGGTTAGGCATGTAGGGCACCAGGGCCATCATGATGTTGGCTGGGAGGTGGCTGTACACCATGGTGTTGATGAGGCCGATCCTTTCGCTTATCCGGGCGGCGAGCATGAAGCTCGCCGCGGCGAGGAGGCTCGACGCCGAGAAGATGGCGCCGATCACGTCCATCCCTAGTCCGAACCGCTCGAAGAACCAGTAAGCCACGAGGCTATGGGTTGTGAAGGAGCCCCCCAGCGCGTCCATGCTGAAAAGCACCGAGAGGAGAACTACGTACCTCTTGGTCTCGGGGCTCAGGGGCGCCTGCTCCTCGTGCTCCACCTCGATCTCAGCCTCCTCCCCTAGCAGCGAGTACAGGAACACCACAGCGACGTTCAGCAGCGCGTACACCCCGAACATAAGGCGGTATGAGGCGGGCTCGGTGAACCTCCAGCCCTGTAGGATCACCACGAAGCCGGTGAACAGGGAACCCACGGCGGTCGCCACCGAGCCCCCCGTGCTGCGGATCGCGTAGAGCCTCGTCCGTCTATCGTCGGCGCAGCTCTGAGCAAGTATGACTCTCTCAAGCATCTGCGCGGCCCCGAAGCCGCCCCTGTACCCTATGGAGGAGACCACGGCCACGGCGACGAGGAGAGGAGGATACGAGGAGATGAAATACACGGAGCCAGCCGCAGCAGAGAGCAGCCCGAAGAAGACGAGCATCCTTCTCCGTCCAACCCTGTCCGCTATGAAGCCTGCGACGAGGTTGAACAGAGTCGACACGGTGAGGCCGCCGGTGAGCACGAGGCCGATCTGCCACAGCGGCAGCCCAAGGGACTTGAGGTAGACCGCGAAGAAGATGCTGACGAAGCTGGCCGCGAAGGACTGCAGAGGTCTCACCGCGAGAAGCAGCTTGCCGTTCCTGTCCACCCAGTCAAGCATGGAAATTCAATGCACGCTACGAAGTCATAACGTTAACCCTGTAGCTTACGCCATCCACATGCTGGTCGTCTCGTAGGGTCGGCCGCCGTTTATCCTAGTCACATAT
>DAOVEE010000028.1 GCA_030669135.1 Candidatus Bathyarchaeota archaeon
CGGGGGCGCCGTCCTTGACCCGGAGAACGCCGAGGCCCTGAGGAGTAACTCAGTGCTCATCCTCCTCACTGCGTCCATCGACGAGATCGTGGAGAGGACGAGGGACAGCGACGAGAGGCCGCTGCTCAACGTCGACGACGCGCGAGTCGAGGCCGAGGCCCTGCTGAGGGAGAGGATGTCCCGATACCTCGAGGCCGCTGACCTAGTAATAGACACCACAGGGGCGTCGCCAACGCAGCTAGCGGCCGAGATAGTCGCAGCGCTGGGGGGGTCGACGTGAAGGCCCAAATTGGCCCATCTCAGGCGAAAGGCCGGGTCGAAGCGCCTTCCTCGAAGAGCATGACGCACAGGATAACGATCCTAGGCGCGCTCGCCGAGAGAAAAACGACGATAAAACGCCCCCTAATATGCGACGACACATTGGCGACGCTGAACGCGGTGAAGATGCTAGGCGCCAAGACGAAAACCAGTGAAGACGAATGGATCGTCGAGGGAGGCAGCCTCACGGCGCCGAGTGAAGCCATATACTGCGGCGAGTCAGGGACCACCATCAGGTTGATGACGGCCGTCTGCGCCCTCGCGGATGGCTGCGTAACGTTGACGGCGGGCCCCTCTCTGTCAAGGAGACCCATGGAGCCCCTGCTGGATGCCCTCAGCAGCCTAAGCGTCGATGTCCACGGCGAGGCCGGTTACCCGCCCATCACCGTATGCGGGAAGGGAGGGATCAGCGGCGGAGAGACGATGCTTCCCGGCCACGTGAGTTCGCAGTTCGTGTCGGCGTTGCTGTTGGTTGCCCCGATGATGAGGAGCCCCCTCACAATAAGGGTCACCACGCCTCTGCAGTCCTGGCCCTACGTCAGGATGACCATGGACGCCATGGAGTCCTTCGGGGTGAAGGCCTCGGCGTCCCGTGGGAGGGACGTGTTCACCGCGCCCACCGGGAAGTACAGGGCCTCAAAGGTGAACGTCGAGGGGGACTGGTCGTCGGCGTCCTACCTCTTGACTGCCGGCGCCGTCGGCGGAGAGGTAACCGTTGGGAACCTAGATACTGGGAGCAGCCAAGCCGACACCGCGATATTAGACATACTGTCTAGGATGGGGGCCGAGTTGACCGTCAGAGGTAACGAGGTGACCTGCAGCAGGAGCCAACTGAAGGCGGTGAACGTCGACCTCTCGGACTGCCCTGACCTGTTCCCCATGGTCTCGGCGCTCTGCAGCGTGGCGGAGGGGACCAGCGTGCTCACCGGTCTGGGAAGGCTCAGGCTGAAGGAGTCGGATAGGGTGGCGGCCATGGTCGAGGGGCTGAAGAGGATGGGCGCCGAGGTGGCTGAGGACAGGGTCTCAGTCAGGATCACCGGAGGAACGGTGAGGGGAGCCGAGTTGAACCCATATAACGACCACCGGATAGCCATGAGCCTGGGAGTCCTAGCCTTAGCGGCGGAGGGAGATACAACGATCCTCGACGCCGGGTGCGTCAACAAGTCCTACCCCGGCTTCTGGGATCACCTCGAAAGACTCGGCGTAAACGTTAGGAGTATAGAAGATGAGTAACACAATCGGTAGAATGTACAGGGTCACGAGCTTCGGGGAGAGCCACGGCAGATGTGTGGGCGTCGTAGTAGATGGGTGCCCAGCCGGCCACAGGCTCGACCTAGAGCACGTGCAGGCTGAGCTGGACCGCAGAAGGCCGGGGCAGAGCAGCGTTTCCACCACGCGTAGAGAGGATGACAAAGTTGAGGTCCTTTCGGGGGTGTTCAACGGCGTCACCACCGGGGCCCCCATCTGCATGCTCATATGGAACCGGGACAAGGACTCCACGAGGTACGAGAAGCACAGGTGGACGCCGCGGCCCGGGCACGCAGACTACACGGCGGAGAAGAGGTATGGCGGCCACCAAGACTATAGGGGCGGGGGACGGTTCTCAGGCAGGATCACGGCAGGCTATGTTATGGCGGGCGCCCTCGCGAAGCAGGTTCTCGCCGCCACCCACGGGATCGAGGTCCTCGGGTACACGAGCCAGATAGACTTGACAGCGGCCCCTGACGTGTCACTCGACCAGGTGAGAGAGAGCACGGAGAGGAACCCGGTCCGATGCCCGGACCCTGACACGGCCAGAGAGATGGAAAGAAACATACTGAAGGCGCGGGATGAGAGGGACAGCCTGGGCGGGGCCGTGAAATGCGTCGTGCTAAACGTCCCTCCCGGCGTGGGCCAGCCCGTCTTCGACACCCTCGAGGGAGACTTAGCCAAGGCTCTCTTCGGCGTCCCGGCGGTGAAGGCCGTCGAGTTCGGCGCCGGCACGGCGCTGGCATCGATGAGGGGGTCGGAGAGCAACGACCCCTATAGGATTGTGGGGGGCAGGGTGGAGACGGGGTCAAACAACATGGGGGGCGTGCTGGGTGGAGTCTCCACCGGCGCCCTCATCGAGTTCACCGTCACGTTCAAGCCCACCCCTAGCGTATCCAGGCCTCAGCAGACGGTCGACCTCAAGACGTTGAAGGAGACTACCATAACCATAGAGGGAAGGCACGACCCATGCATAGTGCCAAGGGCGGTACCCGTCGTGGAGGGCGTGGTGGCCATGGTGATCCTCGACCACATGATGCAGAGAGGACACGTTAGACAGGTTCTAGGTGAATAGGATGAGCTACACGGAGAAGATGGGCCCGCTGAGGGACGAGATCAACAGGCTCAACGAGGAGATACTGGAGAAGATAAGTGAACGCGTAAGAGTCGCGCTCAGGATAGGCGAGGTGAAGAAGAGGCACGGAATGCCCGTAGTAGACCGTGCACGGGAGGAGGCCGTCCTAAACCACGTGGAAAGCCTCGCCGCTGACCACGGCCTGAACCCGGAAGGCCTACGACGGGTGTTCAGGGAGATCATCGACCTCTGCGTCAAGGCCGAGGAGGAACACGGATGAGGGTGGCGTTCCAAGGGGAGCGAGGCGCCTACAGCGAGGAGGCGATAATGGCTCACTGGGGCGAAGCCGCCGAGCCGCTGCCCCGCCCCTACCTGCCCGACGTCTTCGACGCAGTCGAGAAGGGAGACGCAGACCTAGGGCTCGTACCCGTGGAGAACAGCATAGAGGGGAGCATAGTCAGGACCTTCGACCTCCTAAACGAGCGCACCCTGAGGGCCCAGGGCGAGACCGTTCTCAGGATAGTCCACTGCCTCGTAGCCAACCCCGGCGTCGAGGCCGGGGACGTGAAGAGGGTCTACAGTCACCCCCAGGCCCTGGGGCAGAGCAGGGAGTACCTGGAGCGGAGAGGCCTCGAGCCCGTCGGGGCATACGACACGGCTGGGAGCGTCAAGATGATCAAGGAGCAGGGTCTCACGGACGCCGCTGCCATCGCGAGCCAGCGAGCCGCCGAGGTGTATGGCATGAACGTTCTTGAGAAGGGGATCGAGACCCATAAGGAGAACTACACCAGGTTCCTCGTCATCGGCAGGGATGAGCCTGAGCCGACCGGCACTGACAAGACCAGCCTGGCGTTCGTCGTGGAGCATAGGCCAGGCACTCTCGTCAAGGCCCTCAACGCCCTGTCCACTAGAGGCATAAACCTGTGCAAGATAGAGTCGAGGCCCCTCGTTGGGACGCCGTGGGAGTACATCTTCTTCATCGACTTCCACGGCCATGTGAAGGACCCCGAGGTCGCCAAGGCCTTCGAAGAACTCCATGGACAGACGAGGTACATCAAGCACCTAGGTTCCTACTCTCGTTTCATGGGGTAGCTTGGGGTAGGCGGGCCTGCCCTAAACCGTAAAATACCTCGTCGCAGCAACAGCCTCGTCTAAGTTGAAGGCAGCTGTCATCGGCGCCGAGGGGAAGATGGGGCGGTGGCTTGTCCACCATCTGGCCGGCCAAGGATACACGGTACACCCGGTAGACCTGAGACGGGGGGAGGGAGAGAGGAAGCTGTGGACCGCGGACCTAGTGGTGGTCTCAGTGCCGATTCGGACCACGCCGGAGGTCCTGTATGAGGCCTCCAGCCACATGAAGCCGGGGGCCGTCCTAGCGGAGATTGCTTCTCTCAAGGAGGGTGTCGTGGAGCCGCTCAGGGCGTCCGCCGATAAGGGGCTCGTCCCTCTATGCGTGCACCCTATGTTCGGCCCATCGACCAAGAGACTGGACAACAAGGCGGTGGTCCTAGTCCCGCTGGTGGACCCGAGGCGTGAGGCGGAGCTCGCCGAGAGCCTCTTCCCCGGCGCCGATCTGGTCGCCGTGGACGCTGAGGCCCACGACAAGTACATGATAGCCGCACTCTCGCTGCCGTACCTCATCAACATGGCCTTCGCCAAGGCCCTGAAGGGTACGGACCTTGAGAAGCTGCGGAGGCTCGGGGGCACCACGTACACCCTTCAGTATATTCTCGCTCAGAGCGTCGTATCGGAGAAGACGGAGCTCGTAGGGTCCCTTCTGTCCCAGAACAGGCACCTGAACGGGGTGCGGAAGGTGTTCCTAGAGGCGATGAACCAGATGGCGGAGTCGGTGAAGGAGGGGAGGTTCACAGAGGCCCACGCAGAGATACGATGCATATTGGAGACCGACCCGTCTTACCCCTACGCCGACGAGAGCCGTCGACGAGCGTATGACGCCGTCAAGGATCACGGCTTTAAAAACATGGGCAGCCATGATTAACCCATGATAAAGCTAAGCGACGTGTACGCCGCGAGGAGGAGAGTGTCCAAGTGGGCGAGGAGGACGCCCATGGAGCACTCCCCCGGCCTCAGCGGCGTCTGCGGCGGCGACGTGTGGCTCAAGCTGGAGAACCAGCAGATCACGGGCAGCTTCAAGATAAGGGGGGCCACCAACAAGATACTTCTGCTCTCGGAGGAGGAGCGAAACAGGGGCGTCGTGACGGCTTCCTCCGGTAACCACGCCCAGGGAGTGGGCTACGCGGCGCGTGAGCTAGGCGTCACAGCCACGGTAGTTGTGCCGGAGCGTACGCCGACCGTAAAGATCGACGCCATAAGGAGGTACGGCGTGGAGCTGATAATCGAGGGAGACGAGTACATGGACTCCGAGCGCCTGGCGAGACGCATAGAGAGGGAGGAGGGGAAGACCTTCGTCTCGGCCTACAACGACATCGAGCTCATCATGGGTCAGGCCACCGTCGGCCTGGAGATGGTGGAGGACGCCCCGGACCTCGACGCCGTCCTCGTCCCCGTAGGCGGCGGAGGCCTGGCGTCTGGCGTCGCCTCGGTCTTCAAGCAGGTGGGAGATGCGGAGGTGATAGGCTTCCAGTCCGTGGCGAGCCCCGTGATGTACGAGTGCGTCAAGCGGGGCGAGATATTCGACATGCCCCTAGAGGACTCCGTGGCCGAGGGCCTGCACGGCGGACTGGAGCAAGGCAGCGTCTCCTTCGACATCTGCAGGGAGCTCATAGACGACTGGGTGATCCTGGAGGAGGAGGACATACTGGCAGCCATACGCTACATGCTGCACGAGCAACATATGCTCGTCGAGGGCGCCGCCGCCGTGGGGCCCGCGGCCATATTGACTCACCCGGAGCGTTTCAAGAACAAGAAGGTAGGCGTCGTGATAAGCGGTGGGAACCTCTCGGCGGAGATACTTAGGAAAGTCGTTTAGCCCTCCCTCTTCTTCAGGTGCTCCCTTATTTCCTTCAGCGTAACCAGTATCTCCCTGTTGACATCCTCGGGGCTGAGCAGCTCGTAGTTAGAGTTCAGCTCGATGGTCGTCACATGTGCCCCAAGATCTGTCTTGGAGCCGCAACAAGGGTTTGGTTAATCAATCTTTTATACACCAGATAAGCCTCTATGAGCGATAAACCTTGAAGCGCATCACCGTGGACGCGGGGAGGTGCGCCGGCTGCCGTCAATGCGAAATGGTCTGCAGCTTCCACCACACCAAAAAGTTCAGCCCGGAGACCTCAAGGGTGACGGTGATAAAGGATGACAGACTTGGACTAGACTACCCGCTGATGTGCCGCCAGTGCAGCGACTGCCCACCCCTGAAGGCCTGCCCAACCCAAGCCATAAACAGAGAAGGAGGCTCCATCACGGTGGACTGGCAGGCATGCATCGGCTGCGGCGTATGCGTCGAAGAATGCCGCTACGACGCTGTAAAGCTACATGACGGTAAAGCCCTGATATGTGATCTCTGCGGCGGCGACCCCCAGTGTGTGGCCAGGTGCCCCACGGGGGCGCTGGATTACTCAGAAGCCCCAGAGTTCAGTGAGACGCCGTGGGACGCCTTCAACAGGCTGAAAGAGGAGTGGGGCATACATGGCTAAGATCTACGGCTACACGGGGAAAGCCCTCAGAGTCGACCTCACCAACCAAGCCCACAAGACAGAGAAGATCAACGAAGCCGAGATGAGGGGATACCTAGGGGGAAGAGGGTTCAACGCCAAGAGGCTCTACGACGAGGTGGGTGCCGCCGTCGATCCGATGAGCCCCGAGAACAAGCTCATCTTCGGCACGGGGCCCCTAGTGGGAACCATGTTCCCCACGGCTAGCAGGTTCAACGTCTCTGCCAAGAGCCCCCACAGGGGGATACTCGGAGACAGCAACGCTGGAGGCCACTTCGCGCCCGAGATGAAGTTCGCCGGCTACGACCAGATAATACTGGAGGGAAGGAGCCGCTCACCCGTATACGTCTACGTCAAGGACGATCAGGTGGAGTTCAGGGACGCCTCGGCGATAAAGGGGCGCACAGTCTTCGAGGCCGACGGCTTCATCAAGAGCGAGTTCGGGGACAGACGGGTCCAGACGGTGATATGCGGGCCGGCGGCGGAGAAAGGCGTAAGGTACTGCGGACTCTTCGCCAACCAGGTGAGGGCGGCCTCCAGGACGGGGATGGGAACCGTGATGGCCTCGAAGAACGTGAAAGCCTTAGCGGTCAGAGGCACCGGACACGTGGAGGTATCGGAGCCAGAGGAGTTCGAGAGGATGGTCCTAGAGCTGGAGCAGGAGATCAGGGAGCACGAGCAGTACCCCGGCAGGATGCGCATGGGCACCACCAGAATACTCATGATGGCCAACGACGCCGGGTTCCTCCCCACGAGGAACTACACGTCCGGAGTGTACGAGGACGCGTACATGGTGAGCGGCGAGAGGCTGGCCGAGGAGTACAACGTCAAGAACCGGGGATGCTTCGCGTGCACCATACCCTGCAGCAGGGTCTACTCCGTCAGAGAAGGACCGCACAAGGGGCTGCACGGCGAGGGCCCCGAGTACGAGGCTCTGGGGAGCTTCACGAGCCGAATAGGCAACAACGACCTGGAGCTGGCCCTGAAGGCGATCGACCTGTGCAACCAGCTTGGGCTAGACATACTCACCGTCGCCGGATGCGTCGGCTGGGCCATGGAGCTCTACGAGGCCGGGGAGCTAACCGTCGAGGATACAGGCGGGCTGGAGCTCACGTGGGGGAACGGAGAGGCGCTCCTCACGCTTATACGGCTGATAGCGGACAGGGAGGGCTTCGGGGATGTCCTCGCCGACGGCTCCGTCGAGGCGACTAAGAGGCTGGGCAAGGGCATGGATCGAACCATACAGGTGAAGGGGATGGATCTCATCATGGCCGACCCGCGGGGCCTCAAAGGCTTCGGCCTCGGCTACGCCGTCGCCAGCAGAGGCGGCGACCACCTGAGGAGCGAGCCGTTCCTGGAGCTGAGCGACGACCCGGAGATAGGGGAGAGGATGTTCGGCGTCCCAGAGTCCACACTGAGGCTCGCCGACAGGGGGAAGGGACGGCTCGTAAGCTACTTCGAGGACTGGAACGCCGTCATAGACTCCCTGGAGCCCTGCAAGAATATAATGCAGAACATGATGCTTCTGCCCTTCGAGAGAGCCGCCGAGGCGCTGGAGGTGGCCACGGGGCTCAGGGTGACGCCTGAGGAGATGAGGGAGGCCGGTGCTAGGATAGTGACGCTGGAGAGGATGTTCGGGGTGCGCGAGGGTGTGTCGCGGGCCGACGACAGCCTCCCATCCAGGTTCAGAGATACGCCCCTCATGGAGGGAGCCAGCAGCGGGACCGTCGTGGACCTTGACCTCATGCTTGACGAGTACTACGCAGAGAGGGGGTGGGACGCGGCGACCGGACACCCGACGCCGGATACCCTCCGGAGGCTGGGGCTAGGCTTCGCCGTTACAGACCTCCCCTGACTGACCTACCTTCAATATATTTATTAGTCCGGGGGATGTCCCGGAGATACGGTAACCGTTATGCCCATCTGCGAGATCTGTGGTATGGAGGTGCTGGAAGTCCACGTCTGCGTCGAGTGCGAAGCCAAATTCTGTGACGAGTGCGGCGACGTCAAGACGAAGCTGTGCTACGACTGCATTGGCTGGGAGAACAACCCCCTAGATGAGGAAGTCTGGGAGGAGAACCACCTCAACTAGAATAGTTACTGTTATCTTTCACTTAGTCATAGTCTATTAGGGGTTCAGTTGCAGCTGGATGCGTTCAGCATCACCCAGCGGGGAGGACTCGAAGGGGTAGACATCTACATAACCGTCTTCAAGGCAAAGGACATCGTCGACAGGTACAGGATAGACCGATGGACCATGGATAACCCTGAGGGGTACCAACGTATGCCCTCGGAGAGCAGGCTCATGGATCGGCGGGGCAGCCCTCTGCGCTACCTGGTGCGCGAGTGGGGGTGCTTCCCCACGTCGATACTCCTGAACATAAGGGGCGACGTGAGGTACGTGAAGGAGAAGGCCCTAGGCTGGTTCAGCTACGGAATGCTGGACACTGGCGACGAGAGTTTCTGGCTCATAGACGGGCAGCACAGGGTGGAGGCGCTCAAACGGGCCATCGAGCGCAACCAGGACTTCGAGGACTACCCCGTCATAGCGAGCATCATGAAGCTTCCCGAGCGGTTCGACGAGATGATGCTCTTCTACATCGTCAACAAGAGGCAGAGGAGCGTGCCTACCGACCTGGTCTACAGGCACCTCCAGAGGATGCTGTGGAAACGCGGGAAGCAGTGGGTCATGGACTTTGAGGGCAGTAAGGGAGTGAGGATAGGGCTTGCCACGGAGGTGGTAGACATACTGAACCAGAGCCCCCAGAGCCCGTGGCACGGCAGGATACAGATCGTGGGCGAGCGTAGACACGAGAACCACATAGTCTCGGACAGCCATCTCATCAGATCCGTCTCCAACCTGCTCAGGGAGAACATACTCAAGGGGATGCCGGTGAGCGAAATAGCGCGGCTCCTCATAGACTACTGGAACGCCGTGTACCAGTTGTACCCCGAGTGCTTCACGGATCCCTCGGCCTACACCCTCCTCGGCACACCCGGGATACAGGTGATGCACATGCTATTCCCCTTGATCTACTCCAAGTGCATCCAAGATAACCGGGTCGAGGAGATCGTCATGGAGACGCACCTGGAGAAGCTCATGGAGAAGACGCCGAGCCACACCATGCCCGATCTCCAGGGCCCCGTCGACTCGGAGTTCTGGTCCAAGACCCATGGGCCCCTGATTGCCATGTCCACGGGGCGGCAGAGCCGGGAGGCGCTTTACGAGGGGCTCGTTGAGAAGATCAGGCTCGAAGAGGAGAGTTAGGCTCTCTCGATCCTGACTCTTTCCCCGCTCCGCACCTTCTTGAAGACCTTCGGGTCTCCCTTCACCTTCCCAAAGACGTTGACGGCGCTGGCGGGCCTTATCTCGTCGCCCCTGCTCGCCGGGGTCCTGCCGAAGAATATGCAGAACGCGTTCCCCGGCGGCCAGTACGCGAGATCGCCCAAATCGACTACCTCTCTCGGGTTCTCGGGGTCGGCGTCCACCGGTATGCCGAAGTATATCTCGTCTCCCCAGGTATTGGCTCTCGCCTCGATGGGCAGCGCCTCCCATATCCTCCTCGCGGTGTCCGGGCTCTCATCCGTGAGGGCCGCCTCCACGGGTCCCGTCGCCTCCGTCACTATCCTGATCCTCATTTCTTCCATGTCTTCGTGAGTGCGAATGCTTAAGGTTTTTACCCTAGTCTTGGATATTGTGTGAGATAGACATCATGCGCTTTAGACGCGGAGTAGCCGCCATCGCCATCTTTACGTTAGTACTGGTGTTTCAGCCGGTTTCATCTGTTAGCGGCCTGAATGGCATCGTCCGCGACCAAGATGGGACGCCCATAGCAGGAGCCCAGGTGATGTTCATTAGCGCTACCAGGTATCTAGACACAACCGCCTCGGCCTTGGATGGCGTTTTCAACATCGTGAGCGAGTTTGAGAGCGGAAACTTGATCGTCTTCCATGACGACCCTGACACGTCTGGCGTCGACTATATCCCATACTTGGACGAGGTCGTGGACGTCGAGGCTGAGCTTGACATAATCCTCCTTCCAGCCAGCTCCATCGTCATCGAGGGCAGCCTCATGTACGTCGACACGGAGAACCTTGCCCTCCACGTACAGTACGAGGTTATGGATGCCGACAACAAGACGCTCACGCCGTCGGGCATCCCACTCATTTACGGCTCCTTCTCAAACGGGATGAACATACTAGAACTACCTAAAGGGCACATCGTCGTACCCTCCGGGTCCGTCGTGAAGGTGGCGGTGAACAGCACGTTCCTGCTTGGGTCAAACGTGATCTCGAGAAGCTTCACGACGAGAGATACCCTCACAGCGCCTAAGGGAGGGACAGTGGTCCTCGACATACGAGAGTACCGCCTTCCCATGAACCTCAGGATCGCCTCAGACGCCGAGATCACCTTGGATGGGAGGCTTGAGGAGATGAATGGATACGGGTTCTACCTCACCAAACAGGAGGGAGCCTACAGCACCGCGTCGCGGCAGGTCTCTGAGGCAAGGACCCTATACGAGAATGGGCAGTACACCGAGAGCTTCGACACCCTGAAGAAAGGCTACATCACACTGGACCACACCTTGGAGGAGCTTGACAGCATGTACAGGGACGCAAGCCTTTCCGTGTACATACTGATCACCTTCCTAGCAGCCACGTCGCTCGTGACTGGTTACCTGCTGGCCGACGGGGTGACGCGGCTCGCCGTCGACGCAATACTATCCACAGGAAGCTTGGCTACGCTGTACATGTTCTACCCGGGTTCAAAGATAATCGCGTTGAGTGACTTCGTGTCTGTCTGCGTCGCGGCGGTAATAGCGCTTTCTGTACTCGGCAACATATTCCCAAGGTTTTTCAGCGTCGGCTCGGGCAGCAGGGTCCACACGAGGAACCTGATCATACCCATCTTCAGCATCGCCAAGCGCAGCCTCAGGCGGCGTAAGCTGAGGTTCATCCTCACACTGATCTCTATCGCCCTCCTGGTGATGAGCTTCGTCACGCTCACAAGCTTCTCGGAGGGGTACGGCCTCATCGAAGACACCTATGCGAAGAAGGGTGAGTGGGAGGGAGTCTCCATACGAGAGGGATCGTGGAGCCAGAGCGAGCCAACCTTCATCCTCCTCAGCGAGACGGAGAGGGACTGGCTCACCTCCAACCCAGAGGTGGAGTACCTTTCGGTGAAAGCCGAGAACGCCCCTCAGCGTAGGCCATACATCTTGATCCTAGGGGAGCCGGTCATGGGGATAGTTGGCGTAGACTCAAATGAAGGCGACACCGTGAACCTTGGAGGAATACTCCTCAAAGGCGACCTCCCGGACAAGAACGGCGTACTAGTCCCCAGCAGCGTCGCAGACCAGCATGACTTGAGGATAGGAGACGTGATCAGTGTCTCCAGCCTCGAGCTTGAGGTACAAGGGATCTTCAGCGAAGACGCGTTAAACGGCCTGAAGGATCTGGACGGCACCGGCTACGCCCCCGACAAGTGGGTGAACACTAACCCCGAGGGTGAGGTGCCTAACTGGGTGATACAGGACTGCGAGGGCTCGGAGGTTGTGATCATGAATACCGAGACCGCTATCGAGCTGCCGATGGTGGGAATCCAGAGGATAGCGATGGAGCCTCGAGAAGGAGTGGAAGTCGAGGGCTTCGCGGAGAGGCTCGCGCTGGAGAGGGGGTACAGGGCGTACGCGTCAACGGCTGACCACTACGTCACGATTAGGCTCGGCAACTACTTCGAAGGCCGCGGCCTGTCCCTCCTCATACCCTGGGCCATCGTCGTCCTTAACGTCGTAATCACCATGCTCAACAGCCTCTACGAGAGACGGGGCGAGATAGAGATACTATCCTCCGTTGGGCTTAACCCGGCGCAGGTGTCGGGTATCTTCGTGGCGGAGGCTTTCATCACGGGGTTCATAGCGGGTGGGCTGGGGTACCTCATAGGCCTCGGACTCTACAGGGGCATGGCCTACCTGAACATCGGCCTCCAGGTTCACCAGAAGGTCTCGGCTGTCTGGAGCATCGCGAGCATAACGCTGGCTATCTCCGCGGTCCTCACGGGTGCTTACGCGGCTCTCCGCAACTCGGTGGTCATTACCCCGAGCCTGATGAGGAGATGGAAGATAGACAGAGACTCAGGCGGCTTCCATGAACCCTACCGAATATCGATTCCGTTGAAGCTTGAAGCCGAGGAGATAGACCCGTACATCGAGTTCATACACAGGAAGCTGAAGGGCATAGAGAACCACCCGACACAGGTAACGTCATCCATAAAGGTGGACGGGGCAGGCGAGGGAAAGAGAATACGTTTCATATACAAATCCGTACAGGCCACGACAGGCAACTTCTATACGAGGAACGAACTCAAGATCACCCAGTTGCCTAACGGGGAGTACGGTGCATCCCTCGAGTCCCTCGGCGACCCCAACTGGGTTCACGTGGCTGGCTCCCTGATAAGAAGCATGACGATGGAGTACAGCACCGAAGAAAGGGGTTAGCCGCGCTCTATCCTCTCGACCACGCCGTCCCTCATCCAGACGATGCGGTCGCTCGCCTTGATCATCTTCAGGTCGTGGGTGGCGGCCACCAAGGTGAGTCCCCTCATCTTGTTGAGGCCGTGAAGGAGGTCTATTATCTCCATGCCCGTGTTCAGGTCGAGGTTGCCCGTCGGCTCGTCAGCCAAGATTATCGCGGGGTCGTTGGCCAGCGCCCTTGCTATGGCGACGCGCTGCTGCTGACCCGCGGAAAGCTCCGTGGGGCGGTGGTTTATTCTATCACTCAGCCCCACCTGGTCCAGCAGCTTCTCCGCCTTCTTCAGGCCCTCGTCGTGGGGGGTGCCCGCGAACACGGTGGGCAGGGAGACGTTCTCCAGCGCCGTCAGCACCTGTATCAGGTTGAAGCTCTGGAAGATGTACCCGATCTTCCTGCACCTGAGCCACGCGAGCTCGTAGGCGTCAAGCTGGCTGATGTCCACGCCGTCGATGAAGACGCTGCCGTTCGTGGGTTTGTCGAGGCCTCCCACGAGGTTGAAGAGCGTGGTCTTGCCGCTGCCGCTTGGTCCGACGATGGACACGTACTCGCCTCGCCGTATCTCCAGTTCTATGCCGTCGAGGGCCTTCACGGTCTCGGCGCCCATCTTGTAGTACCTCTGCAGTTCACGTAGCTCTATCACGTTATCATAGCTCATATCTCAAAGCCTCCACGGGGTTAAGCTTGGAAGCCCTCCACGCCGGGTAGAGGGTTGCCACCATGCTGAGGGCCATGGCGAGGGAGACTGACCCCACGAATATGATCAGCAGGCTGACTCTGGGGGCGTACAGCACTATGTCGAAGCCCGCGCCGAACCCGGTTATGACTATCGCCGAAGCCAAACCGAAGGAGAAGCCGACGAGCCCACCCACCAGACCCTGGTAGAAGCTCTCCACCAGGAACAGCAGCACTATGTGCCTGTCGAGGGCGCCGAGGCACTTCATGGTGCCTATCTCCCTGTACCGCTCATAGACGGCTATCAGCATGGCGTTCGTGATCCCAACGATGGAGACCACGAGGGAGACGGCGACGAGCCAGTACTGATACGACTCGACGGCGACCTGGCCTCCCCCCAGCCTGGCGCTGGTGGAGTAGAGAAGATCGGAGATCACCATGGTAGTGTAGAAGCTCAGGCCTAGGGCGATGGAAGCGATGTTGATGAGGGACCGGTCGAGCCTACGTCTGATGTATCCGCGGCCGAGCCTTACGGCGTCCATCAGCGTGAAATGTACCCGCCCCGTGGCTTCCTTGTTCATCTTCATACCCAGTGATCACTCATAGAATAAAAACTCTGCATCTTCAATGATTTTATTACGGCGGCGAGGAACCCCTAGGTGTATGGATAAGCTGGGTGGTCTCGTCGAGATAGTCAGGCCGGTGAACTCCGTGATGCTGGGGCTGGCCATAATCGTCGGCGCAGC
>DAOVEE010000263.1 GCA_030669135.1 Candidatus Bathyarchaeota archaeon
TAGGCTGTCGTAGTCCGCCGGATACGGTTTAGGCTCCGCCGGCACCTTGTACCGTTCCTCCGGCACGATGAGCGGCTCGATGACAAAGAGGTAGATGTCGTCTCTCCTGAGGAAGTTGTGTTCCTCTGTCTCAGTGAAGCCTCTCTCCAGCAGTATCCCATGCATGGTCTCGCCGGCTGGGTCCGATAATGAAAGCGTTATCGCCGGGTTCCCCATGAAGGCACCTTTCACGCAATAGGCGTGGGTGAAGAGTAAAAGGTTGGCGTTTCAAGGCGTACGTCAGCAGCCACGGTATTCGGGGGATGCGTGTTTGATGCCGCTACGCATGTAGGAGAGGAATATTTTATATTAGGTGGCCGTTGACTGCATGAAAGTGGACCATATGCTCAGCTCCGACATAGGCAGCATGCCGGCGACGACGGAGCCAGACATGATATACGCTGGAGCCCAGAAGTCGGGCACGCTGCTCCCGCTGCTCAACATCGGCGTGGAAGAATACGATGGGTTCAGCGAAGCTGTGGTATCTGGATACGTTGACAAGGTGAAGGCCGGCGTCGACGTCCCGAACTATCCCCAGTTCAGAGACATGAACGAGATGTTCTTCAATCTGATGCAGGGCATAGAGAAAGCGGGCGGCGCACTGTACGCGGCTGGGTCCATCAAGCCGATTCAGGGCGCATCCATACCTGAGGTCGACGTGATAAGGAGGGAGACCGCGAAGGCCAGGGAGCTGTCTGGCCGCGAGAAGGTGAAGCTCAGGATCTGCGTGACCGGGCCGTACACTCTGGCGTCCTTCTTCCAGACCCGGACGCCTGGGCTGTACAGGGAGCTGGGGCACGCCCTCAGCGGTATACTCGAGACGTCGCTGTTCAAGACCAGGTACGCCGAGGTGGCTCACGTCTGCGTGGACGAGCCCGTGCTGGGTTTCATGAACGATCCGTTGCTTGACTTCGGCTCCGATGGGCGGGAAGCCCTCAGGGCGGCGTGGGACGCGGTCTGCAGGACGGCGTCGGTAAGGGACATAGAGACCAGCATGCACCTTCACAACACCAGCGAGAACCTCTTCTGGGAGGTGGAGCACCTGGACACCGTGGGGAGCCACGTCGGGGACCCCATATACACGAGCGACTCCACCCGTCAGCAGCTGGAGGAGAAGGACAAGAACATCTGGGCCCCGGTGGGGGTGACCCAGTTCGACAACCTCATACACATGCACTACCATGCCGAGGGGTTCGAGGGAGAGATGCCGGAGAAGATCGCCGAGACGTGGACCGGCATGAAGAAGGGGACAATCGACCCGTACATCTTCCTGGAAGATCAGGGAACCATGGAGAAGAGGCTGAGCAAGATCATGGAGTTCTTAGGAGCCGAGAGGGTAACCTACGCGTCACCCGAGTGTGGGCTCAACAGCTTCCCCAACTACGGCGTCGCCGTAGAGTGTCTCAGACGGTCCGCCGCCGCCATAGAGAAGCAGAGACGTTGATCAACAGGGTTTATACTGGACACCTCGGGGATATCATAGTGGTGCCGACGTTTGGGTAGAGTCAAGAAAGGCGAGAAATGCAGCGTAAAGGGGTGCAACGAGGAAGCGGTGCGGTCGCTCAACGTATCCAAGGTCAAGAACGCGGGGCTCGACGTGGAGGCTAGCAGGCGCGCCTATCTCTGCAAGGAGCACTATAAAGAGTTCAAGAAAGGGAACAAGAAGGACGCCCAGATAGAGAAGTGGCGCCACGGAGTAGCCTAGCCCACGAACTTGGGCCTTTCCTGTAGGTACACTGGCACGGGCACCGGCCTGTAGGGCTTGCCCTCGGTCTCGGCGTGTATCTTCTCCTGCATCTCCGCGACGGACATGCTCTGAGAGTCTTTCACTCCGCGCACCCTCACCGGCAGCTTCTCCTTCCCCTGCTCGCGTTCTCCTACGACGATGATGTAGGGTATCCACTCCTTCTCGGCGTCCCTGATCTTCTTGCCCACGGTCTCGTCCCTGTTGTCGATGTCCACTCGCACCCTCTCGAACTTTCCGCGTACATCGTCGGCGAACCCGACGTGGTCGTGGCTCACAGGGATGATCCGTACCTGGGTGGGCGCCAGCCAGAGGGGCAACTGGGGCTTGTAGCCTTTGTCGGCCTTCATCCTCATG
>DAOVEE010000251.1 GCA_030669135.1 Candidatus Bathyarchaeota archaeon
GCCTCGAGCAGCACAGGCGGCGGCCTCCACATGGTCGTGGGCGGAGTCATAAGTCTAATCAGCGGCGAGAGCGCTCAGAGGGCAGCCCTCGGCGCGGGGGCGCTTCTCATGGACCAGTTCTCCAAGGACGACAGGAGACCCCACTTCGAGAAGATAGCGAGGCTGAGGTCCCTCAAGCCTGACATAATGTTGATGGCGGGCGGCACCGACGGCGGCGCAGTGGCCCAGGTGCTTGAGATGGCGGAGCTGGTCAACACGGCTGACGTGAAGCCCAGGTTCGGCGAGGAGTACCAGCTCCCCTTCATCTACGCCGGGAACGTCGAGATACGAGACGAAGTGAAGAAGGTCCTGGGCGAAGAGCACTACGCCACAAGGATGGTTGAGAACGTCCGGCCAGTCATTAGCAAGGAGAACCTGGGACCCGCTAGGGAGGGCATCTACGACGCTTACATGGAGCACGTCATCGTGCACTCGCCGGGCTACGACGAGCTGATCCGGTGGACCGAGGAGCCGTTGCTCCCGACGCAGGCAGCCGTGGGCAAGCTTCTATACGCCTACGCCGAGGCCAAGGCCGTGAACCTCATCGGTGTGGACGTCGGCGGGGAGACCACCGACGTTTACTCGGTCTTCAACGGCATATTCAACAGGTCGCTGAACGCCGACATAGGCATAACCTACGGCGTCATGAACATAGTCAAGGAGACAGGTCTCGGGAACGTGATGAGGTGGCTGCCCCCTGAGATGGACGAGCGGGACGTAAGAAACATGGTGGGCAATATGATGCTCCACGAGCACGAGACTCTGTCACCGGAGCAGATGATCGTACAGGCGGCGGTTGCGCGGGAGGCTGTGAGGCTCGGCTTGGAGAAGCACAAGGATATAGCGTCGAGGCTCAAGGGTTCCCTAATTGGGCGCAGTATAAGCGACATGTTCGATCAGGCGCTGGAGAAGACCATCATCAACCTGTTCAAGACCCACGTAGTCGTGGGCAAGGGGAGAGTTTTCAGGGACCAGTCTGCCCTGGAGTCCGCGATGATACTCGTCGACTCTCTGGAGCCGATGGGGGTAACCGAGATCATGGTGGATCGGTCAAGTATAATGCCTCACCTGGGCAACCTGCTGGGCGTCAACCACGACGCGGCACTGCAGATACTGGTCGAGGAGAGCCTGACAGGCCTGGCTACGTGTGTCGCGCCCATGGGCAAGACCAGGGAGGGAGAGGAGGCTGTGACGGTGCAGCTGACGGTGGACGGCTCAGAGATGGTCGAGTCTGTCAAGGTGGGCGACATCCGCCTCGTCCCCCTGGGCGCAGACGAGGTCGCCGAGGCAACGTTCACGCCTCACAGGCGGCTGGATCTCGGAGCCGGAAGAGGCAAACAGGTGAAGAAGCAGATACAGGGAGGCGAAGTAGGCTTGCTTCTAGACGCGAGGAGGAGGCCGCTGAACAGGTTCAGGAAGACGCCGGAGGCGCCCACGTAGAGGTGGATCACATGCAGAGCCTACAGTTGTTTGAGGACACCCTGGTGCGGAAGGAGCGGAGAATCCCTACCGAGGGCGAGGTGCTGGTGAAGCCCGGGGACAAGGTGGAGCTTGGGACGGTGGTCGCCAGGGGCGTGGTGAAGAACCCTGACATCCGTGAGCTGAGGATCTATGCGTCGCTGGGCGTCAGCCCGGACATGGTGAAGAACTACATGCTGAAGACCACTGGCGACGACGTTAACAAGGACGAGGTAATCGCCATCTACAGGTCGTTCTTCGGAAGGTCCACAAAGGTGGCGAGGTCTCCCATCGACGGCAGGATCGAGAGCTTCTCGTCTATCACCGGCCGCGCCATAGTCAGGGGGCACCCAATCCAGATGATGGTGAAGGCCCATCTGCCAGGCGAGGTCGTAGATGTCATCGACGGCGAGGGCGCAGTCGTCGAGACGAGGGCCGCTGTGCTTCAGGGCGCGTTTGGCCTCGGAGGCGAGACCGTAGGTGAACTGGTGTTCGCCGTAGACTCGGCTGACGTCCCTCTGACGTCGGAAGAGATCAAGGCAGAGCATCGGGGCAAGGTGGTCGTGGGCGGCTCGGTGGTCACGGTGGATGCGCTGCGCGCCGCGGCTAAGAACGGTGTCAGCGCAGTGATTGTCGGCGGGGCTGACCAGAAGGATCTGACGGAGTTCTTGGGCTACGAGATCGGGGTCGGCGTCACGGGCGGCGAGGATTTCGGGTTCACTCTGATTATAACGGAGGGCTTCGGCGTCAACCCCATGGACGAGACCAGGTTCAGTCTCCTGGAGA
>DAOVEE010000012.1 GCA_030669135.1 Candidatus Bathyarchaeota archaeon
TGAGTTGAGACACGCGCACATCGAGAGTGAACCCTGTAGACAGGTGCTCACCGACATCGGCGTGCGGCCCAACGGCGACGTGATGCCGTGCTGCGGCCCCCTCGGGGCTCAACGAGACGCCGTTAGCGGGAGCCTCGAGGGGGAGAGCCTACGCGAGGTACTGGAGAGGGCTTGGCTGAACCCCAGGCTGCGGGAGATCTACGAGAAGGGGCCCCGTCAACCTGCTGGTTCGTACGTGAGCCGCTGCCACATGTGCGTCGAAGCATACCGGAAGGATTAGTGGAAGGAAGGACCCGGTTAAGGGTCCCAATGGCAATACTTGTTGGCTTGGCCCCGGTAACACCCAAGGGCTTGTCTATTGATCCTTGGTTACCTGTAAAAGATCAAGTGTGTAGCCGCTCCCTACACACTACCCTGACTCCAGCCTCCGCCTCAGGAACCCCACCTTGCCTACGTAGGTGCCGTCAAGGGTGTAGACGTCGAAGTCGTCCATGTTCACGGCGTCGGTCCTGAAGAGGGGGCCCAGGAGACTCTTGGGTGACTCCGTGTTCACCGGCAGCCCGCCCAGGAGGTCGTTGAACATCGGCATTATGATGATCTCGGGGCTGCCCGGCTCGACGAGGTAGTTCTCCTTGAACGCCTCAAGCGGGTCCTCCTCCGTCTTCACGTTGTCCTGCTCCAGGAACGCCTTGGCGAGGCTCTCGGGGTTGCATCTGCCCCTCACCCACGCCCTCTCCGTCACCCTTATTCCGAGGGGCGTGTTCAGCATCACCGTGGGGTGGTTGTGGGCCATCACGACGCAGTCCACCGCCATTATCTCCGGCGGCGGCCAGGCGTGGCCGTGGAGGCACGCCACCTGGAACCCGTCGCCGATTATGACGCCTTTCGAGGAGTGGAGGCTCACCCCGTCGGGTAGGTACCTCTGTATGTTGGCGTCGTGGTTGCCTCTGGTCACGTCTACGTGGTCCACCGCGTCGAGGAGGGCCTCGAAGAACTTGGGTATCTCCCGCTTCTCCTGGAAACTGGTGGCGGGCACACCGTGCTTAACGTCGCCCACGAGTATCAGCCTGTCCGGCTTATGCTCTTCGAGGAGGAGAAGTAGCTCCTCCTGCATCCTCGTCCACTGGTAGGGTATGTTGATGCCTTGCTTGGCGAGGTCGTACTCTATCCCCAGGTGCAGGTCCGCCGCCAGCATCACACGCTCCCCTGACTCGACCATCAACGCGGGGTGGGGCGTCAGCAGACGGATCATACGCGGATCACCATGTGCAGCGGAGTTTAAAGGGTTCACGTGCCACCAAGTGGACGCCGGGGGTGCTTAACAATAAAGAGTAGTAACCCCCAGTTCATTGTGATGTCCGCGCCGCTGAAGGAGCATCTTGTGCTGGAGCATGTGCTGGGTGAGGTCAGGACCCGCAGGGAGCTGTCCAGGTTCAACTGGAAGCGGCTCATGGACGCCTTCGGCGACAGGTTCACTCGGGCATGGAGGATGGTGACGGAGCGCCGCGTAAAGCGGTACGTCTTCAGGCCCAGCGGCAGGGAGATCTGGATCGCCGTGGGCAACAACGCGGAGTACATGATCTACCCCCACGCCGGATATTGTAGCTGCAGCGACTTCTACTTCAGGGTCCTCGACCAGGAGGTGGCCGTCTGCTACCACGTGCTCGCCCAGAGGCTGGCGGAGGCGCTGCGCCACTACGACACCGTCCTCGAGGACGACGAGGCGTACCACGAGCTCATGAGCATCTGGAAGGAGTACGCCGTCGCGGATATGAGCTAAACCTTTAAGGAGAGACGCTTTCTAGTGTTGCTGATAACCATGAAGGTGCTCTTCGACTTCGTGCAGAAGCTCGTCTTCGTGCTGGGCGTCACGGCGCTCGCCTTGGCTTTCATGTATATGTACAGCGCCGAGTCGGGGAAGAGCTTCAAGTAAGAAACTTATACGTGGCACTCCCCTTCCATTCTGAACCCCATGTCCACAGACGACATCGTTAAACGCATGCTCAGGCTCAAGCCTAACCTCACCGAGGTCGCCGTGAGACAGTTGATAGACGAGGAGCGCGCCAAGGCGGCGGGGCTCCTCACGGAGGAGGCAGCCGCACACCTGGTGGCGAGCAGCCTAGGCATCAACGGCGCCGGGGAGAAGATAGAGGCGAAGCTCAAGATAGGGGATCTGACGGCCGGGCTCAGCGACGTGAGCCTCACGGGCCGAGTCATCCACGTCTTCCCCAGCCACACCTTCGACCGCGACAACCAGCGCAAGGGCAAGGTGCTGAGGCTCATCATGGGCGACAAGACCGGCACCGTCACCGTGGTGTTCTGGGACGAGAAGGCCGACCATGTGGAGGCCAGCAAGCTGCCGCCAGGCAAGATCATCCGCATCCTCCACGGCTACAGCAGGGAGCGCAGGGGCAGCGTAGAGGTGAACATGGGCAACCGGGGACAGATGTTCATGGAGCCCATGGACGCCGTGGACGAGGACTTCCCCGCCCTGGACACGTTCTTCGTGACTCCCGCCGGCGTCTTCAAAGAGGGCACCGTCCACATCCAAGGCGTGGTCGTGGACAGCTTCCCGGTGAACACCTTCGTCAGGCAGGACGGCAGCGAGGGACGGGTGAGCAAGCTCGTCATCGAGGAAGGCGGCGCCAGGATGAACCTGGTCCTCTGGGACGACAAGGTCGACGAGTACGGCGGCATCGAGAAGGGCACACGCATAAGGGTGGTCGCCGGGAGCGCCCGCACCGGCAACATGGGCAGCCCCGAGATCCACGTGGGCTGGGACACTAAGATAATCGAGGTGGAGCATGGCGTCAAGCCCGACGAGCCCGTGCCCTTCTGGACCAAGATAGGTGACCTCCGGGAGGGCGTTGGCAGCGTAAACGTCGCGGCCCTAGCCACCCAGGTGGGGGAGCAGAGAGAGTTCGTCAGACGCGACGGCTCCGAGGGCAGAGTCGTCTCTGTGCTACTGGAGGACGAGACCGGCACGGTCCGGCTCAGCCTCTGGGACGAAGACGTGGACCTGGTTGACAAGATAAAGGAGGGCACAGTAGTAGTCGTCGAGAACGGCTACACCCGGGCCGGCTACGGCGGCATAGACCTCAACGCCGGCCGCAGCGGACGCGTCCACATCGACCCTGACGACCTCGAAGTGGATCTCCCCGAAATAGAGCGCAAGATCACCCGCGTCCTCGACCTCAGGGAGGGCCAGAGGAACGTCACGGTCCGCGGCCAGCTGCTGGACGACCCGGTGCAGCGGGACATAGAGACCGTGCGGGGCCCAGCCACGGTCACCAACTTCCGCATAGACGACGGCACCGGCGAGGCGAGGGTGAGCCTCTGGAGGGATCACGCCGAGGCCGCGATGGACCTGACGGCGGGCGCTGAGATCAGGCTCGAGTACATGAACGTGCGGGAGCCCTTCGACGGCTTGATCCAGGTCAGCAGCGGGACGTTCACCAAGATAGTTGTCGAACGAGAGTAAAACGTTTAAAAAAAAGGGGGTTACTTTCCCTTCTCGATCTTTGTAAGGCTCTTCTCGAAGATCTCCAGTGCCGGCTCCACCAGGTCGCTTGTTATGTTGAGGGCCGGCATCCACCGTATGACGTTTATGCCGCAGTTGACGATGGCGAGGCCGTTCCTGAAGCACTCCATCATCACGTCCCCGGTCTCCTTCTGGGCGTACTCCTTGGTGGTCTTATCCTTGACGAGCTCGACGCCGACCATGAGGCCCTTACCGCGCACGTCTCCTATCATGGGGTGCCGGTCCTTCATCTCGTTGAGCCTGTCCTTGATGAGTTTGCCCTGCTTCTGGGCGTTCTCAAGCAGGTTCTCCGATTTGATGATGTCGAGCACGGCCAGCGCGGCGGCGCAGCTCACAGGGTTACCGCCGAAGGTGCTCGCGTGGCTGCCGGGTTTCCAGTCCTGGATGTCCGCGCGGGACGCCATTACGCCGAGGGGCATGCCCGCGGCTATGCCCTTGGCCATGCAGACGATGTCGGGGACCACGCCGAAGTGCTCGATGCCGAACCATTTGCCTGTCCTTCCCATGCCTGCTTGAACCTCGTCCGAAGCGAACAGTATGCCGTACTTGTCCAGAAGCTTCTTGAGCCTAGGGAAGTAGCCGTCCGGGGGCACGACGTAGCCGCCCTCTCCCTGGATGGGCTCAGCCATGAGCATCGCCACCTCCTCCGGGGGCACGTAGCGGTGGAACAGGTACTCGTCTATGTAGTCCACGCACGCGTAGTCGCAGCTCGGGCACTCGAGGTTGAACGGGCACCTGTAGCAGTACGGGTAGAAGATGTGCTCCACGCCCGGGATAAACGGCGCGAAACGCGCCCGCTGGTAGGGCTTGCTCGCCGTGAGGCTGACGGCCCCCAAGGTCCTGCCGTGGAAGCTGCCTATGTAGGCGAGATAGCCTTGGCGGCCCGTGTGCCAGCGCGCCACCTTCATGGCCGCCTCGATGCTCTCTGCGCCGCTGTTGCCGTAGAAGAACTTCTTCTTGTAGTCACCAGGCACGAGGTCGTGCAGCTTCTCGCCTAGGTCGACGTAGCCGTCGTAGTAGAAGTCGGTGTAGCTGTAGTGGATGAACTTGTCCACCTGGTCCTTTATGGCCTTAACCACCTTGGGGTGGCTGTGGCCGACGCTGCACACCGCCAGCCCGGCGTTCATGTCGATGAACTCGTTTCCGTCCACGTCGACTACTATGCTTCCCTCGCCACGCTCAATGACAAGAGGGTAAGCTCTGCCGAAGCTCGGGGAGATAACCGCCGCGTCCCGGTCGACGATCTTCTTCGCCTTCGGGCCCGGCGGAGTTACTTTGATCTTTGGATAAGACAATCTGACTCCCTTCGGTTGAAGGGTGTACTGTCACCCTTAAAAAACTGACTTCTCGGCCGCCAGCGTGATCTCTATTATTGAGATCTTGGCTTCTCTGCCGTCGTCCCGCGTCAGGATGTCGGTCCCCACCCTTACGTCCTTGATGACCGCGTCCTTGAGGAAGATCCTGCGGAGGAGCTGCACCATGTCGACGGCCTTGTTTATATGCTTGCCCCGGGCCCGTATCAGCACGGTCTCGAAGCCTTCGTTGAACAAGGTGAGGCACGCCACCACGTAGTTCATGATGGGCTTTATACCCATGATTACGAGGTTACGTCTACTAGGTTCGGGCACCGATCCACCCCCATAATTTACGAGAACCTGTGGATGATGAGGTCACAGAGCTGCGCGGGCTGTCACAAAAGAAGCGTCTAGAGAGGTACGAATACACGGGCTAGAATCACTGCCGCCATCAGTAATGCCGCTGCCCCTACGACGAACTCTGGGGGTATCTTAACCCCGTTGGTCTCGTCCTGGAAGAACCTCATTAGGCCCGCGCTGCTCTGAGGCATTCCCGGTGAACTCTTTTGCTTTTTCTTGCTCATCCTTTGTTCGCCTCCTCATACTCATGAGTGCAATAATAACCTTTCCAAGCCTCAACGCTTCTCCTTTGGGCGCATGAAGTCGGTGAGGTTGAACTGGGTTTGCTCATCCTCCGGCGCCTCCTCGCCGAATATGGAGTCTATCTCCTCCCTCACGAGCCTTATCCTGTCGCTGTAGTACTCCCCCAGGTTATACTTCTCGACGATGTTCTCCGCGGGATCGATGTACTTCTTTATGCCACCCTTGTAGACTGTCATGAGTATGGGGCCGCCGCACCGGTCGCAGATCCCCTTGAGCGGCGGCCGCCTGAACTTCTTGTTGCACTTGCTGCACCTGAAGCCCTGCCTGGTGAAGGCGCGGAGGTTGCCGACGATGTCCTTCATGAAGTGGCTGTTCAGTATCTTCAGGGCAACGGTCTGGCTGTCCACGGCCCGCAGCTTCTCGGTGAGGTCCAGCTGGCTTTCGAGCTTGTCCATCATGGTGCGGAGCCTGTTGTACGCCCCGACGTGGCTGCCCTGGTTGATGTCGCTGCACTCCTTGGTGTACTTGAAGCCCATGTACTGGGCTGCGGTGCCTAGTCTGCCGCCGAGGGTGTCCACTAGGGCCGCGAACTGGGAAGGAGAGGCTCCCTTCATGCACATCGTGTAGAACTCTGGCGGGTAGCGGCCGATGACGTCCACGTTGTGGCTCTCCTTGTCCACCTCGGAGGGGTTCAGGTTAGGGATGACGAAGAGGGGCGCATCCATGAGGCCGCCGCTCTGCTCCGGCAGGTACTTCTTGCTGAAGTTGAGCAGCGGGTCCAGCGCCATCATGACCGCGTCCTCGTCTCCGTCGCAGTTCCTGCGCTTTGCGGCGTGCCAGTAAGGGTGGGCGTAGCAGTTACGGACCTTGCTCCACCCGATGAGGCGGCCGACGATGGCGGCGCTGGTGTGGGGCGCGAGCCCCAGCACGATGTGGCCGATGAGCTGGTCCCTATGGTCCATGTTGTAGTATGGCTCCAGCTTGTAGAAGTCGCGGAGCTCGTCGTCGAGGAACTTGGTGGCCTTGACGAGGTAGTCGCCGCACGCCTCGGGGAGCACCACGTCCTGGACCATGAGCTCCAGCATCTGGTCTGGCCGCGTCAGCGGCTCCCCCTCTGCGTCGACGGTGTACCCCATCTCCCGCATCTTCTCCACGGGTACCCCGACCTCCTCCGGCTTGAAGTGGGTGAGGGGTATGTCCGTGAGGTCGTAGCGGAGGGTGCCGTCCTTGAACACGCTGAGGTCGTACCTGGCGCGGAGGATGCCCTTGCCGAGGTGCTCGGGCATACGGTTCTCGTTCATGAGCCGCTTGACGCACTTGATCCTGTCCGGGATGATGCCGCCGATGTGCCTGCGCGCGTTCTCCAGTTCCTCCCTGAGGTCGATCTCCGTCCAGTCGTAGCCCACGGTTTTTGTGTTGCACGCTGGGCACGTGTAGCTGTCGGTGAGCCTCTTGCAGCGCGGGCACTGCTTCTGCATCACCGTGACGGTGCCACAGTTCCCGCAGAGAGCCGTCCTGGATGGGTAGCCGCACTCCGGGCAGTCCAGCCTAACCAGCTGGACCCTTATCTTGTCGCCTCGCTTGGCCCGCGTAATGTTTCTCTGGGGGCCGCCGGCGTTGCCGACGGGGAAGATGCTGTGGACGTAGGGGCTCATCTTCCTCTCCTTCGCCTTTTCAGGCCTCCCCATGCGGGCGCCCACGTAGACGTATGCCTTCTCCTTGACCATGAAACCGGCCCAGTCGTTCACCTGCTGGAGCGGGGCGTCCGCCTCCGCCTCAACATACTTCTTGTCCAGCGCCAAGCAGCGTTCGAGGACGATCTCTGCCTCGCCGAACTTGACGGCTCCAGCTTCAACCCTGTGGGGCACGAGAAGGGTCTCAAGGGTCTCCTTCTCCTCTGGCCCGAGCCTTATCCCCTGTTCTCTCCTGCTCCAGCTCTCCGCCAGTATGTTTCTGAGTCTCAGCAGCCTATCCAGCGTCGTCTTCGACCAGTCGTACGTGTATCTGGGGTGTAGGGGCACGTCGATCCGGGTGAGCGCGATGGCCTCCGAGGGCGTCGGAGGGTTCCACTGGTCCGCCGCCAGCTCGATGATCACGTCCGCGGGTAACCCAGTGAGCTCCTCCGCCGCCTGGCCGCCTACAGCCTCCACGGCGTACTCGACGTCGAGGCGCCACTGGTCCTCGTCGTAGCCTGCGGGCAGCAGCGCCTGGTTGAACTGAATGAAGTCGCCTGCGTTGATGAGCACGTCGCCGTTGAAGAGGATCCTGTCGACGTCGTCGTAGACCTCCTCGGCTCTTTTCACGGTGTCTACCCTGACAACGGAGCCGTCCTTTAGCCTCACCACCGGCGGCTCGATGGTGTCCACCGGGCAGATGGCCGCAGACTTACCGGGGAGCTCTATCCTGAGCTGCAGCCCGGTGGTCATGAAACCGTTAAGCGTCACCATGGTGGCGGGGTGTATGCCGCAAGCCGCGAGCCCCGTCGTGCGGGCCCTGCCGTAGCGGAGCCTGAAGCCGCCTGGGGTGTTGGGGAACGAGAAGACGGGGCGGCCGACGATTATCTCCTCCATGAAGGCCGCGGTGGGCTTCTTCTCACCGTTGTCCCTGTTCTTCTGGTTTAGCTTTTCTAGCCAGTCCCAGCCGTCGATGCCGATGCTGTCGCAGATGCCGCAGAGCTTCCTTGCGCGGCCCACCACGCCGTCCACGACGACGATGAGGGCACCCCCCCGGAGCCTGTTGGTCTCTATCCCGTGGACGTCCCGGTAGTTGCTGACCTCGTAGGGGTCAGTGGATACTCCGGTGGCCTCGACGGGCAGCATCTTGAGCGCCAGCTCCAGGTCCTCGTCGGTCACGTGGTACTGGAAACGTCTGACGCTCCTCTCGTAGATCCTTACCTCCTCGATGAACCTGTTCACGGCGTCCTCGCTGGGCTGGTACCTGTCGAGGCCCAGTGCCTTTCGGACCACGTCAGCGATGACGAGGGTAAGCGCCTGGGCTGTGCCGCCGGCCGGCCTTATGGGTCCGGCGAAGTAGAGGCTCAGATAATCGGTACGGTCGGGGTTCTGCTTTATCTTGATCTCCGGGATTCCCTGGATCGGGGCGATGGTGACGCCCTCCGTCATGATGGCGAGCCCTGTCCTGATGGCCTGATCCGCGGCATGCTCCTTCTCCATGGACCCATAGCGGCCGAGGGCTATCTCCTGGGCTATCTTGAAGCTCATCTCGCGGCGGTCCATATTCTCCAGTTCCCTCATCCGCTGCGTGATGCCCTTGGGGCCGATGAGCTTTTCTACGCGTTCAGCGATGTCGGTGGTGATCTCGGGCTCGGGCTCCAGGGTGGCGTCCAGGCCTTTGGCCCGCGCCTTCCTGGCTACCTCGTACAGCTGGTTCAGTTTGTCCTCTAGCTCCTCGAAGTACCTTCTGTAGGTCGGGGGCATCTCGGCTTCAATCAACTTGGGGCTACCTGTCAGGGCTGTGAATGCTGCATAATATTATGGTGGCTCGCTGTTCTTTACTCTTACCAGTGGTCTCGTTGTAAGCAAGGCGGAGCCGCTCGTCGTCTCCACGCGGTGTCCCTAGTCTCTTATCGCGGACACTATTTCGCTTATCTTTTCCCCTACCAGGCTCTCTTCCTCGACCATGTTGCCGGTCACTATTGCGTCTGCGCCCGCGTTCTTCGCCGCCAGCGCCGCCTCCGGGTCCCTGATGCCGCCGCCTGTGATCACGGGGATGCTCACATGCTTCTTCACGGCGGCTATCATCGCTGGCGGGATCGGTTCACGGGCTCCTGAGCCTGCTTCCAGGTACACGAACCTCATGCCGAGGGTCTCCGCGGCGAGGCTGTAGCCCACAGCGAGCTTGGGATGCCTGTAGCTGATGGGTCTCGCGTGGCCCACGTAGCCGGCGACACAGCCCTCGCCACAGATAACGTAGCCCATGGGTATGGCCTCAAGTCCGTACCGCTTGACCAGAGGCGCCGCCAGCATCTGCGCGTCTATGATGTAGTACGAGGTCTGGCTGTTTAGGAGGCTCATGAACCATATGGCGTCCGCGTGCCTGCTCACCCCCATGGGGCCGTTGGGGAACAGGATCACAGGCACCTTCACCTCCTTCTTTATTCGCTGGATGGCGTCGTCCAGGTCCTGTGACGAGGCTAGGGTCGAGCCTCCTATCATGATGGCGGTGGTCCCGCCTTTCTCGGCCTCCCTCGCTATGTCCGCGCAGTCGTACCCAGATGACTTATCGGGGTCTAGAAGGGTGAAGTGTATGCAGCCTTGCTCGGAGATCCTGTCCTTGAGGTACTGCTCAACTTTACCTATCATTTCACGGGCGGCTCCTCGACGCCGTAGTACTTATCCACGAAGATGCAGTATGCGTCCACGGGATCCGTGTTCTCCGGGATTGGGAACTGTTCCTTGAGGGAGCAACTGGAGCAGATGATCCTAGCGTACCCTTCTCCCCGGTGAAGAATGACTCCAACGGTGTTCATCCCACAGCTGGGACACAGGTACTGGTCTGGCAGCTTCCTCTTATTGATCTTGACTACTTTCTGTCTTTTTCGGCCCATCCGGTTCCCTCTTTTTGCGTAAGCAGTGTATTAGCCTAGTCTTAAGATTAATGGAAGCCGTCGTTTATGTTCATTTGCATTGACGCGCCGCATCACAGACTCGACGAGGCTCTGTGATATGCCTAGGTCTTCTGTTATCATTGATGTATCTGAGCCCTTCTCCCACGAGTAGAGTATGAGGTCTAGGGTCGTGTAGTCGATCCCGAGCTCGTCCTCATCCGTGTGCCCCGGGTAAAAGCCGGGGGAGGGCGGCTTCTTTACGATGTTTTCCGGTATCTTCAGATGTCTTGCGAGCTGTCTAAGCTGCGTCTTGTATAGGTCCGCCAGCGGCATGAGGTCTACGCCGCCGTCCCCGTGCTTGGTGAAGAAACCTATGAGTAGCTCCGTCTTGTTGGAGGTTCCCATAACCATACGCCTCTGCTTGTTCGCGTAGTAGTACGCGATTGTCATCCTGACCCTGGGCTTTACGTTGCCTGACGTGATCCGGTCTGTGATGTCATAGTTAGGCAGCGTGTCACGCATCACATGTAATATGGGCGTGATATCCACCGTGTTACACGTGACGCCGAGACGTTCACAGTGTTGCATCACGTCCATGATATCACGCTCAGGCGTGACGTCACGCTCCGGCATCGTCACCGCCGTCACTCTGTCGGCTCCCAGAGCCTTTACGGTGAGATCTAGGGTTACCGCAGAGTCTATGCCGCCGCTCACTGCTACGACGGCTCCCTCTAGCCCTGACTTTTCTATTGCCTCAGCTATGAAATCCTTGATCTTACACTCAATTTTATTGCAGTTTATCTCCAGATCTTTAACCGAAACCATGTTGAAACTCTTTCCAAATATCTAAATAAAGACTTCCCTAGATCGACTGATGCATATTTATGTTAATTAGAATATAATTGATAATGGTATTTTATAATTTTATACAATGTTTTGGTGTTGGGAGCATCAAAAACAGGTCCGACTAAGACTATTTTTTAGTATACAGTTTTGTCAACAACGCATATATTGGCCTGCCGTGATATTCCTGTGAGATGAACAACAATGGCTTCTGAAGAATACCAAAACATAGTCAAAAAAACGTTTCAAGACCCAATTACGGATTTATTGCTGAAAAACAGTAATTTAACACA
This sequence comes from Candidatus Bathyarchaeota archaeon, assembly GCA_030669135.1. Classification (GTDB taxonomy): domain Archaea; phylum Thermoproteota; class Bathyarchaeia; order TCS64; family TCS64; genus RBG-16-57-9. The sequence goes on from DAOVEE010000012.1 coordinate 11,143, forward strand.
CACACAATTCGAAACACTTGTAATTGATATGTTAACTGACATAATGTCTGATGAAAAGATTTCTTTTCATCAAAAAACCTTATTTAGAGGTAAAAAAGTAAGTAGGGGCTCTTTTAGCCGCTCTTTATCTCAGGCTAGAGGTAATGTGATATCCAGCATCTTCACCATCGTTTTGTTGAGCTACATTGGAGTCTTCGACGCCAGACCCTTCGATGAGTATTATGTTTTAGCTGAAAAATTGAAAGAATATGTGTCTATCATAGAGTCGAGAGAGTTGAATGCTTCTAGAGAGACTTTGAGACAGATAGAGGATGAACTAATTGAAGGAATTGGCCGATTAGCGACTCCCACGAGCATAAAAATCATGTGATATCACACTATATCACACTATCAAGGGCGCTACAGACCTGGCCTAAGGCTGCTCCGCCGTCGCCTGGGGGGACCTTGGTGTTGAATAAAACGTTTAAACCTGCTTCACGCAACGTTTTCGCCAATGTTTTTGTAATGTATTCATTGACAAGCACACCACCCGATAATCCTATGACAGATATCCCTGTATCCTCTGATGCCTTTATGGCTATCTCAGATACGCCATCTGAGAGGTATTTCTGACCAAAAGCCGCAATATCCAGTTTTTTATGCTTATTTAGTATATTTGACATATAATATAACGTATTTGATGTGTTAAGAACATATTTTCCGTCTATTCGATTGATTTCAACGCCATGATCGATTAATTCCGGGTTTCCCTCTGAAGCCAATGCCTCAAGTCTCATAGCGGGTTCCCCCTCATATGATCTATAGTATGTTGCACCGAGCAAAGCAGCTATAGAGTCTAAAAATCGTCCAGAGCTCGAAGTCTTGAGGATCTCAGGGTCTATTGATTGCCTTAAAATGACTTCTAGCTCCGTTTTCCCGTGGGGTAGCGCCTTTTCGACGTGATTTTCTGTGATATCACGTATAATATCACCTGTGACGGCGTTACTAAGACCCGCTACTAGCATCCTGTATGGGTGATACGCGCATAGATCCCCTCCCGGCATTGGCAGGTTCTCGAGGTGTCCAAGCCTCTCAAACCCACTATAAGATGATTTTAGTATCTCTCCACCCCAAATTTGCCTATCTGAGCCGTATCCTGCGCCATCCAGAGCTATACCCAATATCTCATCGTCCCTAGAGACGTTGTTCTCAGCCATGACGGAGACTATGTGGGCGTGATGGTGCTGTGACTTCACCAGCGTCACACCCGTCTCACGTGATATCACTTCGGCCATCTGTGACGTCATGTACCCCGGGTGGAGGTCACACCCCATCACATCCGGGTCACGCGTGATATTTAGCAGGTCACGCATGGTCTGGATGGCCTTCTCCTCGAACCTCAGGCCCTCAAGCGTGTCTGTATCCCCGAGGTACTGTGTCATGAAGACCTTGCCGTTGGTGGCCACGGCGGCCGCGTTCCTAAGCTCGGCGCCAAAGGAAATTCCTATTCCTTTATTCAGCGGGACGTCGATGGGGTCGGGGACGTAGCCCCTAGACCTTCTCGTGAAAGCGGTTTTTTCGTCGATCACTCTAAGGACCGAGTCGTCGCTGCGGTTCACGATTTCTCTGTTGTGGAGCAGATAGTAATCGGCTATTCCGCCGAGCTCGTCGAACGCAGCCTCGTTTGAGATAGCCATGGGCAGGCCCTTCTTGTTGCCGCTGGTCATGATCAGCGCAGGCTCGCTGAGCCTCTTGAACAGCATCGTCTGGATACCCGTGTAGGGGAGCATCACGCCTACCGTGTCCAGCCCCGGGGCGACGAGCTCAGAGATGACTCTGTGCCTCTTCCTCAACAGCACGATTGGTTTTCTCCATGACTGGATTACCCTGGCTTCGTCACCATCCAGCTCAGCATAGGTTTTCACCGAATCCAGATTCGGGGACATCAAGGCGAGGGGCTGGTAGGGCCTGTTCTTCCTCCCCCTGAACTCCTCGATGACGTCGTCTCTGGTGGCTAGAGAGGCGAGATGTATGCCGCCGATGCCCTTCACTGCGACGATGCTGCCTTCCATCAGGTACTCGGCGACCTCCATGAACAGGTCGTCGGCTTCTACCGGCTCTCCTTTGGCGTCGTAGAGGCTCATCTCTGGCCCGCAGACGCTGCACGTGATGCCCTGGGCGTCGAACCGTCTGTCCATGGGGTCGTAGTAGTCCTTCCTGCAGTGCTCGCACATGGGGAACTCGTGCATGTGGGTACGCTCACGGTCGTAGGGGAGGGACCTCACCGACGTGAAACGGGGGCCACACCAGGCGCAGGCCGTGAAAGGGTACTCGTACCACCGGCTCCCCCGGGTAGCCATGTCCCCTAGGCACTGGGGGCATATGCCTATGTCCGGCGGGTAGATGCCCGACGCGACCCTGCCCCTGATCTGGCTCTTGTCGATGACGAACTCGCTGAACCTGCCACGGTACGGCCTGCACTCATGGACTATGCCCTCGATCTCGGAGACCTCGGGGGCCTCTTCCCTGACGTCGCGAAGGAACTGAGTCACCTGGGTCTCCTCGCCTTCCACGGCTATCTCGACGCCGGCGTCACCTAGGTTGATGACGTACCCGATGAGACCATTCCTAATCGCCATCCGGTAGATGAAGGGCCTGAAGCCTACGCCCTGAACCCTGCCCGTGATGCCGATCCTCGCCTCGACCTTCTCGCCGGAACTCAAAGCATTCAGGTTTTAGATGTACTGTGTGATTTAAACACTAAGCATGTAAACATGTGTAACATGTTAAACAATCCAATCTGGTTTGAATTGTTTACATCTTATCAAATTGTTCGCGTATCCGAAACCGTAAAAAAGGGAGACCGTGAGCACAATACAGGGGAGATCCATGGAGCTAGTGTTCACCACCATAGCGTTATTCGTGGTAATCCTAGCGGCTAGCTACATCTTCTACAAGCGCATAAAGATGGCTCAGACCGAGTACGAGGAGAGCAAGTCCACCGTCAGGAACATCACCTCGGGGTTCACGCGCCAGGTCAAGAAGATGGAGACGGGCCTCGACAGGATCGAGCGGGAGGCCAGTGAGGCCAGGTACATGGCCAACGAGGCCCTGAAGGTTACACAGGGAGGCAACGACGCCGCAGTCAAGGGGCTGGAGAAGGTGAAGGATCTCTCCGAGCGAGTGGACACCATCGAGAACTCCATACAGATGATGAGGACCGACCTCACCAAGCTCGCCACCCAGCCGCGCCCAGCGCCGGTGGTCACGCGCGTCGACGCGCCCATCCCGGTTCAGGGCGAGGACGTGTTCCAGCAGCTCACGGAAACCGAGATGGAGGTCCTTGAGATGATAGTGGACCTAGGCGAGGGCACCGTCCCTGAGATACGGGAGAAGATCGACAGGACGAGGGAGCACACAGCCCGGCTCCTGAAGAAGCTCTACGACAGGGGGTTCATAGACAGGAACACCTCCGGGATGCCCTACAGGTACAGCATCCGCAAGGAGATTAGAGACCTCATACTGGAGCTGAAGGAGCAGGCCCCCATCGGCCTCTAGTTGGGTTCAAATACCCTCAACGCCATAGAGGGTTTCATGGAAGACACGACTTGGGATAAGGCTCCGTGCCTCGAGCCGGTGCCCGGAGTAAAGATAAGCATCATAGGGAACGGCCACAACGCCTCCCTCTGCTACATAGTCATCCAACCCGGCGCCGTCGTCGACTGGCACAGCCACCCCCACGAGCAGATGGGTACCCTCCTATCAGGGAAGGGAGAGCTAAGCTCAGGCGGCAGGACGGTCAAAGCCACCCCAGGAGCGGCCTGGCGAGTGCCCCCCAACGAGGAGCACAGGTTCGAGACCAAGGGCGACGAGCCCGCCGTGATAATCGAGGCCTTCAGCCCGCCGCGAGTTGACTACGTGATAGCCGCCAAGTAAACGATCCGCCGTGACACAGGAACTCCTGCCCATCCTCAGCAGGGTGGTAGAGAGGGGATATCAGCTCACCCCAGACGCGTTCACCCACCTCCAAGCCATACCCTTGGAGCAGGTGAAGGCCGTCGTAGAGAGAGCCCTCCAGGTAGCGGAGGGCAGGCCAGAGCTTTTCGTCATAGACCAGGAGTTCCTGCTGAGCATCTCCAAGGAGCCGGAGCCGAGGCAGGTGGCACGGGACGCCCGACCGTCTCTAGCGGAGAGAATATCGTCCCAGCTGGAGGTGACGCCCGTGGACGAGCCGTCGCCTGAGGGAGACGTGAACGGCTTCATAGACTTGTTCAACAGCAGGTTCGCCCAGCTCGAGGTCATACTCAAGAGGCGCGTCGACGTCCGCGACGCCATTCCTCTGAGCCAGGCGGTGAAGCTCCCTGTCAAATCCAAGTTCAAGACCATCGGCCTCGTCAGCGGGAAACGCGCCAGAAGCAACAGGCTGTTCCTGGAACTCGAGTCCCCGGAGACATCCATCACCGTCATGGTGTCGGGCGCCGAGGCCGTTGAGAAAGGCATGGAGGTCCTGAACGACCAAATGATATGCATAGACGGCCTCAAGTACAAGGACGATCTCCTCATCGCTAACGACCTCATCTGGCCGGGCGTCCCCATACACGACTCCGGTAGGGCCGACGAGCCGGTCTGCGCCGTCATCATAGGCGATGTACACGTGGGGAGCAAGTACTTCAGGGAGGACCTCTTCGAGAAGTTCATCAGGTGGATGAACATGGATCTGGGGCCGCAGGCTTCCAGGGAGCTCGCCTCAAGGGTCAAATACGTGGTCATAGCCGGCGACCTCGTGGACGGCATAGGTATCTACCCTGATCAGCTGGACGAGCTCACCCTCACCACCCAGGACGCCCAGTACGAGGAGGCTGCGAGGCTCCTAGCCCCGCTGCCGGAGCATGTGGAGATGGTTATAATACCTGGGAACCACGACGCCGTCAGGAGGAGCCTGCCTCAGCCCCCGATCCCTGAGAGCTACGCCCCGAGCCTCCACAAGGACAAGCGGGTCCATCTGCTTCCGAACCCCTCTACCATAAGCCTCCACGGCGTGAAGATGCTGCTGGCTCACGGCAAGGCCTTGGACGACATACTGAGCTCGACGCCTGGCTACGACTTCCACAACCCCATAAAGGCCGTGGAGCTGCTCCTAAGGTGCAACCATGTGGCGCCCATCTACGGCCAGTCAACGCCGCTGGCGCCCGAGAAGATCGACAGGCTCGTCATCAGGGAGATACCGGACGTCTTCGTCATGGGCCACATCCACATCTTCGACCACAGAAAGTACAAGAACGTAACCCTGATTAGCACGGGGAGCTTTCAGGACCAGACGCCGTTTCAGAGGAGGATGAAGATAGACCCCACACCGGGAGTCATCTCGGTGTTCAACCTCATGAACCACCAGAACATCCCGCTGGACCTCGAAAGACTGGAGTGACCCCCTTAGCTATCAAGTCGGCCACCCTCACACACTCGGGGGTTCTACAGGACACCGCCTGCTCCCTGAGCACGCCCTCGGCGAAGCCCGTCGAGCAGCCTATGTTCTCGTAGTACACCGGAGGATACCCGCCGATCTTTAACGAGTGCATCTCGCCGAGGGCCTCGTAGCGGCTCCACCTCTCCCTCCAGTCCGGGAAATGCTTACGCAGCGCATCCTTGGTGGCTTCCATGTCGGGGCACTCTCCGCTGAAGACGATCACAGGCGTCCCCGTCTCCCTGTTTACGCGTTGAACATCCACCACGTTGAACCCCGCGAAGGTGGCTCCACCCAGAATCAACGCGTCAGTCTCCCATGAACCTAAACTGTTTAACAAGGCTTCCGTGGCGTCCAGCCCGTCCACCGTTACACGCGCCAGCCGGACGCCCTGTATAACGCTGCCCCTCATCCTTGTTAAACAAAGAGAAGTGTACTGGATGGGCCTACCTAAGCCTCGTCGGAAAGGCTCGAAGCTTCCATCCTGGGCCCCAGCTACCGTATAAACGGGGCTCAATACTTGTCGAGCTTTCCTTGTATCTTGCACTTTATTAGGAATTGGGCGTAGGCCTTTCTGGGCACCTTGACGGTGCCCGACCGCACAGAAATCTTAGTGATGCTGTTTAAAGCATTTTTATCGACGTCTTTCTCGAATAATAGTCTTCCCATGCTCTCTATGGCGAATGGACCCATTTCTTTGGCTATTTCCTTGATATCCTCTTTTCCGAGGCTCACTTCGCCTTCATCGTCGATGGCTAGAATGAATTCTGCTCCGGAGTTAGATAGTGCGCCATCGAACCCGGCGGGGGCTTCGTCTGTCTCGTTGTTGATCCATGCCTCGAGGGCGTTGTTGACGACGTCTGCCACTCGTTTGCCGTCCTTCTTGGCCATGGTAAAGACCTCTGTGTAGAGATCTGTGTCAAGGCCACGGATCGCGACGGTTTTACGGGGCATGTTTACTGTTCCACCTGTTTATTTGTTTACTTGTTTACTTGTTAACAAGTATACTTATAAGCATATCGATGCTGTAAACATTTTGCCTCGCGTCCGAGGCCCGGAGTTAGATTAAGTGTCGAATACGGTAGCCCTAGATAGAGCACGCTCCGCCAATAAAAAGAGATCGGTAAGAAGAACCGGCGTCAGCGAGCTAAACTTCGCTAAATATATCGATATTTTCCGGAAATTATTACTTTTAAATGAAAAGAACGACCTCTCGACCACCCTGAAGAACATTCAGGAGCTGATGGGCTTCAGCGAGAAGATCTTCAGCAGCAAAGCCGTGAGCGAGACGTTCCTGTACTTCTGCCTCCACGGCGCATCCACGGCTTGGGTGCTCCAATGCGAACTCAACATGCCCGAGGCCACCGTCTACCGCGCCCTGAAGAGGCTCAGGGCGATGGGCGTCGTAGTGCCCGCGCTCAAGGTCAGCAAGGTGAAGCGCAGCAAGGGCGGTCCAAGACCCACCGTCTGGGCCATAGACTCCGCGTCACCCAACGAGGTCGGGACGGCCCTCAAGCACCACTACAGGATGCTGAGCCCCAAGTTCAGGGTCGCCGAGGAGGTCGCCCAGACCATACTGGACGAGTTCCAGGAGAAGGAGGCGCCTCTGGAGATCAAGTACACTGAGATCATGATCCACGTAAAGGAGCTCAAGATACCCTTCAAGGGCCCAGACATCGCGGACCTGGCGGCGCAGTACCTCCACGAGCGCGGCATCAAGGTCTGGCGATAGATCACTCTCCCCAAATATCTCCCCCATTTGCCCCCTTCCTGGGGAGGGAAGGGGGCGCTACTTATCAAGCTAGGCTATAGTATAGGATTCCGTCCTTCTTGGTTTCAGCGACCTCTCCTCTGTTTCGTAGGTAGACGAGGTGAGCGTAGGTCTCTGTTACTGCCATGCGTTTGGTCCAGAAGCTCATCTCTGGCCACGGCCGGCTCTCCCAGTGGACCCTGCTGCCTATATCGTAGATGGTCCTCGGGCCGTCCACCAGAGTGTCATTAATCTCCTGGAGCCTGTTTCTATGGTGTAGTTTGAGTTGCTCGATGCGGTCGGCTAAGTTGCTGAACTCCCACTCGTGGGCGGGGTACACCATATCAACGTCCAGGTCCTTGACCTTGTCTAGACTCTTCAGGTAGTCTTTCAGAGGGTTCCTGTCCTCATAGCTGTGGAGGGCCACGTGGCTGGTTATCTTGGGGAGCACGTGGTCGCCGCTGAACAGCAGCCTGTCAACGGGGTCGTGGACGACGATGTGCTCGTGTGCGTGCCCCGGGGTCCAGATGACCTTCATCTCTTTGCCGTTGAGCTCTATCTTCTCGCCGTCGCGCAGCGTCCTGTCGATCCTTAGGGGCTCGGGGAAGTCCCTGAACGCCCACCTGTAGCGTTGTAGGTACTGGAGGTATTTCTCGCCGCCGAAGAGTCTGGTCTCGTCGACGGTGAGCTCGAAGAAGTTCTCCTGCTGCCGCCTCACCGCCTCCTGTTTCTCGGCGGCCACTTGGCTGGCGACTATCTCGGCGCCGTACTCCTGGAGGGTCCCGGCTAGGCCGATGTGGTCGTTGTGGAGGTGGGTGACGATGACCCTCTCCACGTCCTGGGGCCTCATGCCGTGCCGCTTGAGCTCATCCGTGAGTCCCTGGTATGCGCTGTCCGTCGGGACCCCCGTGTCTATGAGGGTCTTGGACTCGGTGAAGAGGTAGCTGTATGTCTTTCCAAGCGGGTTCCTCTCCATGGGCACTGTTAGCTGGTGTATGCCTTCGGCGACCTTCAAGGGGGTTCAGCTTATGGGAAGCCATGCTCACCTTTAAACCCAGTCTCCTACAGCCAAGCTTATGCCCTCCACCGAGGAGTCTGGTCTATGAAGCGGATTCAGCCCCACATAATGTGCGGCGTCGGCGACGTCGCTAGGTACGTGCTGATAGTGGTGCTAGCTCTTCAGCTTCCAGGTGGTGCCGTCGGATGTGTCCTGTATCTCGACGCCGGCCTCGGCGAGCCTGTCCCTGAGGGTGTCGGCGAAGGCGTAGTTCTTCTCCTTCCTCTGCTCCTCCCGCAGGTCGGTGATCATGGTGATCAGCCGTTCCGTGACCTCGTCGCCGCCCGCGCTGCGCTTCTCGAAGAGCCCGAGTACGCCCAGTAGCTCCACGTAGATGTCAGCGGCCTCCCTGAGGACGCCCTTGTTCGCGGGCTCCGTGAGGTACTCGTTGATGGCTCCGTTCATGGCGTGGAGGTGGCCTAACGCGACGGGCGTGTCGAAGTCGTCGTCCATGGTCTCCATGAACTTCTGTCTCTCCCCACGCACCGTCTCCAGTAGCTTCTTCTCCCTTTTCCCGTAGTCCAGGTTGTTATCCGGGCCCCTCATGGCGTTC